>UQQZ01000017.1 GCA_900543305.1 uncultured Oscillospiraceae bacterium | reverse complement strand
GACGTCCCAAATCCGCTGGATCAATGGGCAGGTAGGGCACCTCCCAGTAAGGGGAAGAGTGCTGCGCCATATAGGTGACGCCTTTGTTGATGGCATCCTGATGGGATCCGGAAAACGCGGTGAACACCAGTTCCCCCGCATAGGGATGACGCTGATGAACCGGCATCTGAGTGCACTCCTCGTACACCTGCCGGATGTGGTTCATGTGGGAGAAATCCAGCTCCGGATTGACCCCTTGAGAATAGAGATTCATGGCGATGTTCATGATATCCGCATTGCCGGTGCGCTCCCCGTTGCCGAAGAGAGTCCCTTCCACCCGTTCAGCCCCGGCCATGAGCCCCAGCTCCGTGGCTGCGGTACCAGTGCCCCGGTCATTGTGAGGATGCAGGCTGATCACTGCGCTGTCCCGGTGGCGCAGATTCCGGCAGACATATTCAATCTGGTCCGCGTAGGTGTTGGGCGTACTCATTTCCACCGTGTTGGGCAGGTTGATGATCGCCTTGTTTTCCGGAGTGGCGCCCAGCTCCTCCAGCACCCGATCACAGATCCGCACGGAATTCTCCACCTCGGTTCCGGAAAAGCTCTCAGGAGAATATTCGTACCGGATTCTGGTTTCGGGGGCTTTCTGGTGCAGCTCTTCCGTCAGGCGGCGAATCAGTCTGGCTCCCTCCACGGCGATCTCGATTACCCCATCCATATCCGTGTCAAATACCACTTTCCGCTGCAGGGTTGAGGTGGAATTGTAAAAGTGGACAATCACATCCTTGGCACCCCGAATGGCTTCAAAGGTTCGCCGGATCAGGTGCTCTCGCGCTTGGACCAGCACCTGAATGGTCACCCCGTCGGGAATCAGTTCTTCCTCGATCAGGGTGCGCAGAATTTCGTATTCCGTCTCCGACGCGGAGGGAAATCCCACTTCGATTTCCTTAAACCCCATAGACGTGAGCATTTGAAAAAATTCCACTTTCTGTTCCAGGTTCATGGGATTGACCAGCGCCTGGTTGCCATCCCGCAAATCCACACTGCACCATACGGGCGCGTGATCGATCACCTTATCCGGCCACGTCCGTTCCTTGAAGTGGATGGGCTCAAATGCCTTGTACTTCCGATACCCATGGTTCATCCTTCCATCCGTCCTTTCCTCATCGACACACAATTTCCCTGGAACCGCTAAAAAAGCCCCGGACACGACTCTCTGTCGCGTCCGGGGCGAAATTCGTTCCGCGGTACCACCCGTTTTCGGCACGGACTCCTCCGTGCCCTCACTCAGCCTCGTTCCTCTGCAAGGCCAGGCGAATAACGCCGCCACACGTCCTCTTCTCCGGGCAGCGCCCTTCGAACCAGGAGACTCCGGGATGAGCTATCCCGTGAGGCGCCTTCCTGCTTCCACCAACCGCAGGCTCTCTGGGTGGCTACCCCACGTCTTTTTCCCTTCGTTGTCTTTTCCGATCATTCACTTTGTTGGCATTATAGGACGGATTTTACCGTTTGTCAAGCCTGGTTTTCCCCTTCTTCCGGGCTTTGCTCCCGATTACCCCAAGCTCGCTGGGCGGCCTCCCGGGCCACGTCCACCACTAGGTGATCCGGCCGTTCTCCTTCTTCCCCTTGGGGAAGGGTCTGGTAAACCTCCATCACCATGGAACGCATCCACAGACTGGGGGTGATCCGCACAGAATAACCGCAGCCCGGCTCACACATCCACTCATAAGGTTGAGCCCGGGGCAATCCGTATGCGGACAGCAGCCCGGTGATCACCCCGGCATGGGTCACCAAAACTGCACTGGTCTGGCCCTGAACCATCATATTCTGCACCAGAGTCTCAAAACCCTTGCACACCCGCTGCAGGAACACCACGCCGCTCTCCCCATTGGGGGGAGCCGCCTGACCTCCTCCTTCCATCCATTCCAAAAACTTGGGATCCTGCTTCAGCTCCTGGGCAGTCTTATTTTCCCAGTCCCCGAAATCGCACTCGGCCATCTCCAAAACTACCTCCGGATCCGCTTCCGGATACAAGATCCGCAAGGTGTCCACACACCGGGTGGATGGACTGGCGTAAAAGGCCTGGGCCTGGGGATATCGAAATTTTTTCTTCAATTCCACCAGATCCCCCAGGGATGAGGGCGCCAAAGGAGATTCCGTCCGGCCAATGTACCGGCCTTCCAGATTTCCCTCACAGGGCATATTTCGGATGAGATGAATGACATAAGAACGCATAATGTCGCCTCCTGGGGTGTTTTCAAAAAAGAAAAAAATAATTTTTTACATTTTCTTGGTTCTTTTTTCCTCTAAAGCATTTATCTTGTAATAGAGTATCGTATAATTAGACCATATATTAGCAACCATTTTTCGATTATTTTGGGCTTTTTGATCAGCACTTTTCCATCTTGGGCCCACCAGGCCAGCGTTTTTCCGCCTGGTCTATCCTCTAGGTCAATCGAGGTGTTCTCCATGATGAACAACGATTTCCCCAGAATCTTAACACTCTTGCGAAAAGAACGGGGCATGAGCCAAAAAAAGGTGGCAGCCGATCTGGGTATCTCCCAGGCTCTGCTTTCCCACTATGAGAAGGGAATCCGGGAATGCGGATTGGACTTCTTGGTGCGCGCCGCCGCCTATTACAATGTGTCCTGTGACTATTTGCTGGGATGTACGCCGCATCGCAATGGCGTGGGGGCCAACCTCCCCCAGGAAGAAAATCCCCCTTCCCAGGACCAACCTGTTTCCCCGGTGGAAGACCAACGCCGTATGCTGGTATATTCTATCAATATTGTATTCGGGATTTTGCAAAAAATCAATAGTGAAGGATTGACCCGTCATATGTCCGCCTTCCTGTCTTGCGCCGTGTACAAGATGTTCCGGCTGCTTTATGGAGCCCGGGGGAAAAATCCCCAGGAAGCCTTCTCCTTGGACCGCCGTCTCTATGGGGCCCAAACGGACGCCCACATGGCTTTGTCCGAGGCCAAGGCCCGCTATTTGCTGGAAGGGGGAGATTTAGAGGACGCCGCGGGAATTCCTCCCCAGATCCTTCCCCAATTGACTCCGGAAAAACTTTCTCAGGAATACCCCCATTATGCCGATTCCCTCTTTGAAGTGGTACGGGATACCGAACAGGCCGCATTGGAAAAAAGACGTTGACCCTCTTATGCGGCGCCTGTTTTCTTGCGCCCTTCACCCTGGGAATTTTCTTTTTCTGTCTTGCCATGGGCCGCCTTTTTAGGCGGTCTTTTTTTGTGTCGGTGCAAAATTCACAAAAGGTAACACACGGAAGAGAAAAGCCTGACACAGAAATAGAAAAGGGGAAAAAGAGAAAGAAAATTTGGCTTTTCTATGGGTTCTGTGGTAAAATAATGAAATAGTGACTGTGAAAGGGGGCTCGGCCCCCGGTTTGAGATTTTGCTATAGAAAGGCAGGTCAAGACCATGTGCGGTTTCGTTGGATTTATCGACGGCGGCGATACGCAGCTGGATTCCGGGATTCTCCATGCCATGACGGATGCCATCCGTCACCGGGGTCCCGACGACGCGGATTACTATATGGACGGTTCCATCTCCCTGGGATTCCGTCGGCTCTCCATCATCGACTTGGAAGGCGGACGGCAGCCCATTCTCAATGAGGACGGTTCTAAAGTCCTGATGTTCAACGGGGAAATCTACAATTACCAGGAGATCCGAAAAGACCTTCTGGCGGCGGGTCATGTGTTCAAAACCGCCACCGATTCGGAAGTGCTTCTCCATGGCTATGAGGAATATGGCGTGGACCTTCTCAACAAGCTTCGGGGCATGTTTGCCTTCATCATCTGGGACAAAGAACAAAAAGAGTTGTTTGGCGCTCGGGATTTCTTCGGCATCAAGCCACTTTATTACGCCAAGATGAACGGTACCCTCATGTTCGGTTCGGAGATCAAAAGCTTCCTCCATCACCCCCATTTCCACAAGGAACTCAACCAGAGGGCGCTGGAAAACTATCTTTCCTTCCAGTATTCTCCCGGTCCGGAAACATTCTTTAAAGACGTATACAAGATGCCCCCCGCCCACTACTTCCGCTATAAGGACGGGAAAATGGATATCACCCGGTACTGGCTGCCCACTTTCCAGGCAGAGGAAGACAAGCCTCTGGATTACTGGGTGGACGAAATTGAAAAGACTTTTGACGACTCCGTGGAAGCCCACAAAATCTCCGACGTGGAAGTGGGTTCTTTCCTGTCCTCCGGGGTGGATTCCAGCTATGTGGCCTGTTCCGCCCATGTGGACAAGACTTTCACCGTTGGCTTTGACAACGGCACCAAATACAACGAAATCAGCTATGCCCAGGAGCTTTCGGAACAGATCCCGGTAAAGAATATCAGCCACATCATCACCCCCAAAGAGTTCTGGGGCAACTTTGGAAAGATCCAGTACCATATGGACGAACCGCTGGCAGACCCTGCGGCAGTGGCTTTGTACTTTGTGTGCAATACCGCCTCTCAGCACCTGAAAGTGGTGCTCTCCGGCGAAGGAGCAGACGAAATTTTCGGCGGGTACAATATCTACAAAGAGCCCTTGGAGTGCACTTGGTACGATAAGATTCCCTTCCCCATCCGGCGGTTGATCGGCCATGTGGCCGGCCTTCTGCCTGCCCACCGCGGATTGAACTTCCTGGTGCGCCGGGGCAAGCACCTGGAGGAACGGTTTATCGGCAACGCCTATATGTTTACCCAAAAGGAGCGCCGGGCTCTCCTGAAGCATCCCACCGATGCAGCTGCTCCCGAGGCATTGTGCAAGCCCTACTACGACATGGTGGCCGACAAGGACCCTGTGACCAAAATGCAGTTTGTTGACCTGAACATGTGGATGGTGGGAGATATTCTGCTGAAGGCCGATAAAATGAGCATGGCCAATTCCCTGGAACTGCGGGTCCCCTTCCTGGATAAGAAAATCATGGCCCTGGCCGGACGCATTCCCACCAAGTACCGGGTCAACAGCGAAAATACCAAGTATGCCATGCGGAAAGCCGCCCTGCGCAGGATGCCCGACAAGTGGGCTTCCAAGAAGAAACTGGGTTTCCCGGTTCCCACCCGGGTCTGGCTGAAGGAAGAGAAATATTACAACATCGTCCGGGAGGAATTCACCGGGGAAAATGCCCAGAAATTCTTCCACACGGAAAAGCTCCTGAAGCTGCTGGACGATCACAAAGCCGGCAAGGCGGACAACAGCCGCCGGGTTTGGACCGTGTATACCTTCCTGATCTGGTACAAGCAGTTTTTCAGCGATGAACCCGCCCAGGCAGCCAAAGCCTGAGGGAGTCCCAAGTTATTATTGAAGTGAGGTCCGAATCAATGAGTCAGGAAATCGACTTTCAACCTGTGCTGCTGGGCAGCGATATCAACGTTTACGGAATGGCCCGTTCCTTCCATCAGGAATACGGGGTGAAATCCGTGGCCATCGGCAAGGGGATCCTGGGTCCCTGCACCGCCAGCAAAATTGTCACTGTGGAAGTGGTGGAACCCAATCTGGAAGACGATCAAGTTTTCGTCAAAACCCTTCTGGACTTTGCCAAGCGGTATCAGGGCAGCGGCAAGCGCCTGCTGCTGGTGCCCTGCGGGGACAACTACATCAAGCTCTTGGTGCGCAATCAGGAGAAACTCCGTGGCACCTACGAATTTGAGTGCATCAGCGAGGAGCTCTTAATGCGCCTTTCCATCAAGGAAAGCTTCTACCAGGTGTGCACTGAGCACGGCTTTGCCTTCCCCAAGACCACCACTTGCTCCTATGAAACTTACCAATCGGTGGAGCTGCCCTTCGATTTTCCGGTAATCATCAAACCCTCCAACTCAGTGGCCTATTGGAACTGCCATTTCCCTCACAAAAAGAAAGTCTTTGTGGCGGAAAACCAGGAGGAATTTAAGGCCATTCTGGAGGCCATCTACTCCTCTTCCTACAAGGATCACCTGATCCTGCAGGAATACATTCCCGGAGACGACAGCAACATGCGGGTGATGAACTGCTATTGCGGCCGCGATAAAAAAGTGAAACTCATTGCTTTGGGCAATGCCCTGCTGGAAGAGCATTCTCCCGAGGGAATCGGCAGCTATGCCGCCATCATCAACGGTTACGACGAAAAGCTCAACGAGATGATGAAAAACTTTCTGGAAGGCATTGGCTATGTGGGCTTTGCCAACTTCGATATGAAATACGACCAGCGAGACGGAACCTACAAGCTGTTTGAAATGAACCTGCGTCAGGGCCGAAGCAGCTACTTCGTCACCGCTGCCGGGTACAACTTGGCCAAATGGCTGGTGGACGATGTGCTCTACCACAAGGATATGCCCTGCACTGTAGCTAAAAACAAGGTCCTATGGACCATCATTCCTGAAAAGATTATCTTCGAATATGTGAAAAGTGAAAGCGTGAAGGCGGAAGCCAAAGCTTTGATCAAGGCCGGAAAAGTCTGCCACTCCTATTACTACGAGGGAGACCGTTCCCTGAAACGCTGGATTCACTATCGGAAAAATCAATTTCACTACTACGAAAAATACCGGCGCTATTTTGGCAACAAGGGCCTGCGGGACTGAGTTCTCGGCCCGGAAAGGAGGCGCCTGCCATGAAAACCCTGGGCATCCTGGGCGGTATGGGCCCCATGGCCACCGCCTATCTGCTCCAACTGATCATCCAGATGACCGATGCCAAAACGGACCAGGAACACCTGGATGTGATGGTCTGGAACCATCCTCAAGTGCCGGACCGTACCGCCCATATTCTGGATCCCCGAAAACCTTCTCCCCTCCCCGTGCTCCAGCACATGGCCCAAACCCTGGAAGGAATGGGGGCCGGGGTCCTGTGCGCCCCCTGTGTGACTTCCCACTACTTCTTCCGGGAACTCCAGGGATCCGTGTCCGTTCCCTTTGTCCACATGGTGGCGGAAACGGCTCGAGAACTGCGGGAGGCGGGCGAACACAAGGCGGGCATTCTGGCCACCACCGGCACTGCGAAAACAGGCTTGTTTCAGACTGCTTTGGAACAGGAAGGCTTGTCTTTTGCCTTGCCTTCCCAAACCAGTCAGGAATTGGTCATGTCCCTGATTTATGACGACATCAAAGCCGGAAAACCCGCCGATCCGGAAAAGTTCCGGATTGTCAGCCAGGAGCTTTTTTCCGCCGGCTGCGACAGCGTGATTTTGGGATGCACCGAATTGTCCCTGGTCAACAAAGACCTGCTTTTGGGCCAGGCTCCCCAGGGAGCCGGATACCTGGATGCCTTGGAAGTACTGTCCAAACGGTGCGTTCTGGCTTGCGGCGCTCCCCTCAAAAAGGAGTACGCCTCTCTCATCTCATAAGTTTTGGAAAGGAAGCGATCAAACCATGTGCGGTTTTGTGGGTTTTAAGAATACGCCGGAAGTGGCCAGCCCGGAGACAGTGATTCGGGCCATGGCAGACCGGATCATCCACCGGGGTCCCGACGACGCGGATTATTATGTGGATGAAAACGTGTCCCTGGGATTTCGCCGGCTGTCCATCATCGACTTGGAAGGCGGACGTCAGCCCCTGCTCAACGAGGACGGTTCCAAGGTCCTGGTGTTCAACGGGGAAATTTACAACTTCCAAAGTTTGCGGGAAGACCTGCTGCAAAAGGGTCATGTCTTTAAAACCCGCACCGACTCCGAGACCATCCTTCACGGGTACGAAGAGTATGGCAAAGAGATCCTCCAGAAACTCCGGGGCATGTTTGCCTTCGTTATCTGGGACAAGGAAAAGCAGCAGCTTTTCGGCGCCCGGGATATCTTTGGCATCAAGCCCTTCTACTACTACAAAAACGGGGACCAGTTCTTCTTTGGCTCGGAAATCAAAAGCTTCCTGGACCACCCCTGCTTCGTCAAGGAGCTGGACGAGGAACGGATTCCTGAATACCTTTCCTATGAATATATCCCCTACGAAAAAACCATCTTCAAGAACGTGTACAAGCTTCCTGGCGCCCATTGCTTCACCTATAAGGACGGCAAGCTCTCCGTGGAACGGTATTATCGGATTCAATATAAAATCGAAGAAGACAAGCCCCTGGAGTACTGGGAAGAGGCCATTCAGAAAGAGTTTTCCGAAAGTGTGGCCTTGCACCAGATCGCCGATGTTGAAGTGGGCTGCTTCCTTTCCTCCGGTGTAGATTCCAGCTATGTGGTTCGGGAAATTTCCAAGGGAACCGAAAAGGTGAAAACCTTCTCTGTGGGCTATGAAGAGGAAAAGTACAGCGAGCTGCCTTATGCCCAGGACTTTTCCAAGACCATTGGGGTGCCCAACATTTCCAACAAGGTGTCCGCTGATGAGTTTTTCGAGGCCATGCCCTTGATCCAGTATATGTTGGACGAGCCCCTGCCCAACCCTTCCGAAATTCCCCTGTATTTCCTGGCCAAAAATGCCCGGAACTATGTGAAGGTTGTCCTGTCGGGAGAAGGTGCTGACGAACTGTTCGGTGGCTATCCCATGTATCTGCAGGGGGGACACTTTGCCAACTATACCCGTAAAGTTCCCCGTCCCGTGCGGAAAATGGCCGGCGCCGTGGCAAAGCGGATGCCGGAATTCAAAGGGAAACACTTTATTGTGCGGGGAGCTATGGAACCCTATCAGCGGTTTATGCGGGCCAACTATGTGTTTACCAACCCTGCGGAACGCCAAAAATATTTGAAGCGGAAAATCACCTCCAAACTTCCCGAGGAATACAGCAAACGGTACTTTGATGAAGTTTCCAATCTGGATGAACCCACCCAGCTCCAATATGTGGACATGCACACCTGGATGATCTACGACATTCTTTTGAAGGCTGACCGCATGAGCATGGCCAACTCTCTGGAACTGCGGGTACCTTTCCTGGATCGGAAGATGCTGGAGCTTTCCACCCGGATCCCCAGTCGCTACCGGGCGGACTGTGTTTCGGAGACCACAAAACGTGCCCTGCGCAGCGCTGCTTTGAAACAGCTTCCCGAGCGGACTGCCAAAATGAAAAAGCTGGGTTTCCCGGTTCCCCTTTCCGATTGGCTCCAGCAGGACAAATATTACGGGATCGTGAAAAAAGCCTTCCAAAGCGATACCGCGGAGAAGTTCTTTGTAACGGAGGAACTCATGAAGCTTTTGGACGACCACAAGAGTGGCAAAGCCAAGAACATGCAGAAGATCTGGTCTTTCTATTCCTTCATCGTCTGGTATGACCAATTCTTCCAGTGTGACCAGCGTGACGCCGGACCCGTGACGCGTACCGGGGCTTGACTGCCCCGGACATTGAGCGAAAAAGGGTATCCTCGAAGCTCGCGATGATTCCCTTGTAGGGCAGTGTCAACAGCTTTTCTGGCGTGACGCTGGACCCACGGCGCGTACCGGGGCTTGACTGCCCTGGGTACTGGGCGAAGGAACGTATTTATTTTCACAAAATTCCAAAAAAGAGAAAGGACCTTCCATTTGGAAGGTCCTTTCTCTTTTACGCTGACCCTTACGATTCCAATTCGTTCACGTGGCTCTCCCGATCCACGGTGAGCACAGTTCTATAATTGGGATCCAAGGTCTTGACAGCTTGGTCAATTCGATCTTTAATCTGTTGGTCGCTTTCCTTCAGGGAAAAGGGAACGGCAACATCAAACACGATGTTGGAGTGGGTCACTCCCCACACCACCCGGAAATCGTGGAGAGAAGCCTGAGGATACACTTTGTGAAGCAGCTGCCGTACTTGTGTCCGCAGGCGATTGGTCTTCTCGTCCTCGGTCACCACAGGGTCCAGGTGGATCACCAGGTGAATGTGCAAATCCCGCTGGAAATCTCGCTCAATGTTATCGATGATATCGTGACTGAGCATGATATCCCGTTCAGCCGGAACTTCACAGTGGACCGAGGCAAAACATTTTCCTTCTCCATAATTGTGGACTGCCAGGTCATGAATCCCGAACACGCCTTCGTAGGAAAGGATCTTTTCGTAGATGGTTTTCACCAATTCCTCGTCAGGGGCTTCTCCCAGCAAAGGATTCCCCGTCTCCATAATCAGCTTGACGCCGGATACCACAATGAACACCGCAACAGCCAGGCCCAAAAAACCATCCAGATTCAAACTGGTCAGCTTGGTGATCAGAGCTCCCAACAGCACCACGGAAGTGGCAATCACGTCGTTTCTGCTGTCACTGGACGTGGCAAACACCGTATCGGAGTGGATCTTCTTCCCCACGCTCCGGTAGAAGAAACACTGCCACAGCTTGACCAAAATGGAAACCACCAGGATCCCCAAGGCCAATGCACTGAAATCCGCAGGCTCCGGGGTGATGATCTTTTCGATAGAGGTCATTCCCAATTCCAGCCCCAAAAAGAGCACGATAAAGGAAACGATCACACCGGACAAATATTCGATGCGGGCGTGACCATAGGGATGCTCTTCATCCGCAGGCTTACCCGCCAACTTGAACCCTACCAGCATGACAATGGAAGAACCGGAATCTGTCAAGTTGTTCACAGCATCCGCCATGACTGCCACACTGCCCGAAAGAAGACCGGCCACAAATTTAATGGCAAACAGCAGGAAGTTGGTCACAATCCCCACTGCCCCAGCCACCCGGCCGCTTTTCTCCCGGATTTTAGGTTCGTCTTTTTCCCCGTAACCGGGGACCAATAGTCGCATCAATGAATCGAACAAAAAAAGACTTCCCTTCTATCTCAAACATCCGGACGCACCCGCCCGGAGGAGGAAGGTGCGCCCGCTTATTGCACGATACTCTTTCCTGTACTGTCAATGGCCACAATCAGAGGAAAATCCCGCAGAACTAACCGCTTGACAGATTCGCAACCCAGATCCTCAAAGGCGATGACCTGGGCCTCCTCAATACATTGAGCCGCCAACGCCCCCGCTCCGCCAATGGCGCATAGGTAAACGGCGCCGTTACGACGGATTGCCTCCACTACCTGGGGACTCCGTTTGCCCTTGCCGATCATGCACTTCAAGCCCAAATCCAGGAAGCGAGGGGTATAGGGATCCATCCGCCCGCTGGTGGTGGGCCCGCAAGATCCAATGGGCAGCCCCTCTGGCGCAGGAGTGGGACCTGCATAGTAAATGGCGGCACCCTTCAGGTCATAGGGAGGCTCCTCCCCACGATCCAGCATCTCGGTGATTCGCTTGTGGGCCGCATCCCGAGAGGTATAGGCAACTCCCGACAACAGAATCCGCTGCCCCGCCCGCAAGGTAGGGGCCACTTCCGCCATGTCTTTGGTATCTACGCGCAGCGCTTCTTCCATCTTATTTCTCCCAGAAAAACTCCAGATATTCCCCCATGGGACCCCAGCAGAAGGCAATCCGGATAGGAGCGCCTGCCAGCTCCATGTCCTTGGGCTCCACGGCGATTTCATAGCCGGCTGCCCGTACCCGCTCGATCACCTCGTCCACCTGGTTGCAAGCAAAGGCCAGATGATCCAGGGCGCCTCCCTTGGGAGCAGGGGTATCTGCACCCAAGATCTCCAAACAGCTGTTGTCACCGCAGGATACCATCAGGCAGGGACGCTCCGGGTCCCCCCAGCTTCTCTTCACTTCCATGCCAAGCAGCTCGGTGTAGAATGCAACCGTCTCCTTGTACTGCTCCGCTGTGGGCTTCAGCGCAATGTGATGTACGCCCTGAATCCATTGACTCATGGTGATTCCTCCCTATTATTTTTCCTTTAGGATTATAAAAAAGGGAAACCGCATAAACGCGGATCCCTTTTTTTTACTGGGTGCTGTTTTCTAGGGTCATTCCCCTTATTTCCGGTTAAAGATGGACATGATATCCGTAAAGGTATCATCGTCGTCGATCACCGCAGGATCTACCCGAGGCTCTCTGGTAGAAGTGCGGGGAGCAGTACGAGTGGTGGTGGAAACGGGAGCATCCGCAGTGCCCAGATCATCCAGGTCCACGTCTACATCCAGGGGATTCTTGGTCTTCTCCCCATCCATGCCCTCAAAACCCGTGGCAATCACGGTGACGGACATCTCGTCTTCCATATTCTCGTCGAAGGTGGCGCCCCAAATGATGTTGGCGTCTTCGTGTGCCCGCTCGGTGACGATCTGAGAAGCGGTGTCGATCTCGTCCAGAGCAATGTCGGGAGAAGAGGTGATGTTGATGATCACGCCGCGAGCACCGGCAATCTTGGTCTCCAGCAGAGGGCTGGAAATAGCTGCCATAGCTGCCTGCTCCGCCTTGTCCTTGCCGCTGGCGTGGCCCACGCCCATGTGAGCATACCCTGCGTTCTGCATGACGGACTTCACATCTTCGAAGTCCAGGTTGACAATACCGGGCAGCTGGATCAAATCGGAGATGCTCTGCACGCCCTGACGAAGCACATCGTCCGCCACGATAAAGGCGTTTGCCAGGGTGATCCGCTCTTCGCTGACCAGCTTCAAACGCTCGTTGGGGATGACCACCAGGGAATCCACCTGCTCCCGGAGAGCAGCGATGCCCTTTTCGGCCTGTTCCATACGACGGCGGCCCTCAAAGGCAAAGGGCTTGGTGACAATGCCCACGGTAAGAGCGCCCTGTTCCCGAGCGATCTGGGCCACCTTGGGAGCAGCACCGGTACCGGTACCGCCACCCATGCCGGCGGTGATGAACACCATGTCGGCATCCTTCAGAGTATTGGCAATGGCCTCACGGCTCTCTTCTGCGGCCTTCTCGCCAATTTCCGGCTTGGAGCCCGCGCCACGGCCCTGGGTCAGCTTTTCGCCGATCTGGATCTTCACCGAGGCCTGAGAACGCTGCAGGGCCTGTTTATCGGTATTCATGCATACCAGCTCCACGCTGCGTACGCCCGCGCTGGCAATCCGGTTGACAGCGTTTCCGCCGCCGCCGCCGACGCCAATCACTTTTATGGTTTGAGGAGTTTCATCGAGCAGGTTGTCAACTTCAAAAGGCATGTTATTTCCTCCTTGGCTTTCTACGACCTCACGGATCTATGTGTGTAAAGCCGATGGCATTACATTGTTTCTAATTTGCTACATGGTATAATCTATCACTTTTCTGGGAAAATTTCAAGGAAATTCTTGAAAAAACCGGGGTAAAATCAAAGTTTTCCCGATCCCGTTGTCCCTTCCCACGAAAAATAGGAAATTTATGGGAAAACCGCCTAAAATCTTCCGGCTATTCTCCCGTAAAAATTCCATCCGGAATGCCGGAATCCCGGCCATCCCCCGTAGAACCATCTCCTTGGGATTCCCCATTTTCCTGGGTGGATGTCTCGTCTCCGCCGGTTCCGTCCTGGCTGGTTCCATCATCACTGGTGGTCGTATCTCCACCGGCAGTGCCATCGTCGCTGGAAGTATCGCTGCCGTCGGTGGCGTCCTGTGAAGAGTCCCCGGAATCGGTTGCGGAACTGGTGGAAGAGCTGGTTTCCGGCGCGGAAACAGAAGGTGTAAAGTAGGCACGCTTCACATCCCCTGCCAAGCTCAGGTTTAAAGTGCCTGTATCCGTGTCTTCCAACTCCTGGGTCACCAACCGGTAACCGTAGTCCACCTTATAACTCAACTCTACCGTGCTGCCCAGCTGGAACTCGATCCGGCCCTGATACATCATGGTGATGTTGTACAAGTCCGTCAAATCCAGTTTGGTAAATTCCCCGGCAATCTTCTGCTCTGCCAGCGTGGCGAAAATATCATTGAAGGCTTTCTGGTATGTTTCGTCCTGCGCCTGCAATGGTTTGCCCGGCACCGGATTTTGCAGGGTCAATCCCGTCACTTCCATGACCCCTTCATCCGCTGCGGACTTTTGCTCCAGAATCTTTCCGGAATCGCTGACGGCAAACCACTGGCCTCCGCTGGACACGCAAGCAGCCTCCGTAGCTGCCGTCACCTGAATCTCCAGCGTGGTGGGAAATTTCCGAAGAATCTTCACGTCTTCAATATAAGGAAGCTTCTCTTCCAATTCCTCTTCCTTCCCCTTAGTGGAGAGGAAGACAAGATTTTCCCCTTCTTCAAATCCGCAGATATCCAATACCTGGGACGGTTCATACACCGAATCCCCCGTCACTTCAATCACTTGGATCTTAAAGAGCAGGAACACGCACAGGGCTGCGGTGATTACGATCATCACCATCAAGGTGAACCCAAAGAGAATCCGGCGGGCTGCCTTGCTCAAAGGTTTCCGCTGGCGTGGCTCCTTCTTTTGGGAGGGTGGCCGCTTCCGAGAGCTTCTTTCCTCCCGGGTGGGCGGCCTCCCCCGTTGTCTGGGTGCCTCCTCCTGCCGGGAACGAGATCCAGACCGGCTGGAACGCTGCTCCCGCGAAGGTGGTGCCGTCTTTCGACGAGGCCTCTCCTCCTCCGGAGGGCGACGCCTTCGCGGCGGTTCCCGCCTTTTTGCGGTGTTGGTCTTGCGCCTCCCTTGCGCACTGGAGCTGCGCCTTTCCCTGGGTTCCACACTGCGCGTCTCCCAAGCGCTGAGATCGTATGGTTCCTGGGAGCTAGATACCGGCTCCCGGGAAGAGTCTGAGACGATATCCTGAAATTCGTAGATCTTTCTATCGTCTCTTCCCGAACCTTTCCTCTGCAACGGCGTTCCCTCCTTTCCCATTTCCTGTTTCTTTCCCGGAACGTGTTATTCCACTTCCCGAATTCTGGCACCCAAAGCTGCCAAATTGCCCGGCAGATCTTCATACCCCCGGCGGATGTACTCGGTGCCACTGACCTGGGTGCGCCCTTGAGCGGCCAAACCTGCCACCACCAGGGCAGCTCCGCCTCGCAAGTCGTAAGACATCACCGGAGCCCCTTGAAGCCGTTCCACACCCTCTACAATGGCCACTTTGCCTTCCACTTTGATTTTGGCGCCCATCCGCTGCAATTCCTCGGCATGTTTATAGCGGTTTTCGAATATGTTTTCCACGAAGATACTGGTGCCCCGCCCTACGGCAGCCATGGCCATCACCACAGGCTGAGCGTCGGTGGGAAATCCGGGGTAGGGCATGGTGCGGATGTGGCGGACGGCATTCAGCCGCCTGGGAGCCATGATATTCAGGGCTCCTCCCAACTGACGGACTTCGCAGCCGGATTCCTCGAAGGGAGACAGCATGGGGAGAATGTGGGTATTGTCCACGTCCCGCAAGGTGATGTTCCCTCCAGTCACCGCCGCTGCCGCCATATAGGTGGCGGACACAATCCGGTCGGGCATTACCGTATGTTCGCAGCCGTACAGCTCCTTGACCCCGTCCACGATCACACAGCTGTCTCCCGCGCCGTAGATTCTGCCTCCACAACGGTTTAAGTAGGCGGTCAAATCCGCAATTTCCGGTTCCCGAGCTGCATTGGCAATTACAGTAGTCCCCTTGGAACACACCGCAGCCAGGATCAGATTCTCCGTTGCCCCTACACTGGGAAAGGATAGGGAAACATAAGTCCCTTGGATTCCTTCCGGCGCCCGACAATGGAGATATCCCCCTGTCTCCTGGATCTCTACCCCCAGCTTCTTTAAGGAAGCAATGTGCAGGTCAATCGGTCTTGGTCCCAGCTCGCAGCCTCCCGGGAAACACAGCTTTGCCTCCCCGCACCGGGATACAATGGCTCCCAGGAAGACAATAGAGGAGCGCATTCCCCGCATGAGATCCGGCGGGATCTCACAACAGGTCATGCTGTTTTCCACCACCAGATCGCTGCCCTCCCAAGTGCACCTGCATCCCAAATGCTCCAGGATCCGCACCGCTGTATCCACGTCCGAAAGCCGTGGGCAGTTGTGAAGCACCGTCTGTCCCTTGCAGAGCACTGAGGCCGCCAGCAAGGGCAGGGTGCTGTTTTTCGCTCCCTGTACCCGGACTTCCCCGCCAAGCTCGGCGGGGCCATCAATGACGATCATAGAGAACACCTCACCCAATTTAGCATACTGCATACTATGAGGCGTTCCCCCGAAGGGTGAAAGGGTTACTTTCCTGCCGCTGCTTTGATCACTCGGTAAATCCGTTCGTTGGCGTCAAGAATTTCCATCTTTCCCGCATTTTCTCCCAGAGAAGCCAAACGTTCCGGGTCGGACAAGACGGTCTGAACTTTCTCCCACAACACTTCCCCGGTCAAGTCCTTCTCTTCGATGATCTCCGCCGCTCCCCGGCGCACCAGCGCCATAGCGTTGTGGAACTGGTGGTTCTCTGCCACGTTGGGGGAGGGAATCAGGATAGAAGCCTTGGACTTGGCTTCAATCTCCGTCAAAGTCATGGCTCCCGCCCGGCCGATTACCAGGTCAGCTGCGGACAGACATTGAGGCATGTTGTCGATGTATTCCAGCAGGCGAATCTGAGGAGCGGTCTTGAGATCCAGCCCATACTCCTGCACTTCCTGAAGGAACTTCTCATCGTGAGTTCCGTAGCCGTGGATATGTTGGTACTTGCCCTCTTTGGCGCTCTGGGCCAACATGTAGGCCGCCGCTTTATTCAGGGCAGAGGCTCCCAGGCTTCCTCCAAAAGACAGCACCACCGGCCGGTCGTCCAGGCCCAGCTCCTTCCGAGAGGCCTCCCGTTGGGCAGCCAGCACTTCTCCGCGCACCGGATTGCCGGTGACCACGCAGTTGACGGAGGAGTCAAAGTATTTTTTGGCGTCGGGAACCGCCAGCATCACCGTTTTCACATACTTGGCCAGCATCCGGATGGTCACTCCGGGATAGGCGTTGGACTCGTGGACTACACAGGGTATCCCCAGCTTTGCAGCCTCTCGGATCACCGGACCGCTTACATAGCCGCCTGTCCCCACACACACGTCCGGGGCAAACTCCTTGAGGATCTTTTTGGATTCCTCTGTGGCTGTGAACATCCGAACCACCGTCTGGGCGTTGCGCACCAGGTTTTTGGGCGTCAGCTTCCGCTGAAATCCGGAAATGTGCACGGTGCGGATCTCATACCCCGCCTGAGGTCCCAGCCGCTCTTCCATGCCCCCCTGGTTGCCCACATAGAGGATTTCCACATCCGGCTCCTTTTTCTGCAGGTAGCCCGCCGCAGCCAGCGCAGGGTTGATATGCCCCGCCGTACCGCCGCCGGTAAACAGAACTTTCATCGCTTCCCGTTCCTTTCTTCCAAGAGTTTTTAGGTCTTCTCCACATTGGAACTGCGGGAGATATTCAGCAGCACGCCCATCTCCCCCAACAGCATCAGAAGGGCGGTGCCTCCATAGCTGAAGAAGGGTAAGCTAATGCCTGTATTGGGAATGGTATTGGTCACCACGCAAATATTTAAGATTGCCTGGATCCCTACCAAAAAAGTGATGCCCAGCCCTAAAAACATGCCGAATCTGTCTTTGGCGTGAATGGACACATACAGTCCCCGCCAAATGAGCATGGCGAAGAGGATGATGATCACCAGAGCCCCTACCAGGCCCAGCTCCTCGCACACGATGGCAAAGATAAAGTCATTTTGAGGCTCAGGGAGCCAAAGGTACTTTTGTCTGGATTGGCCCAGCCCCACGCCCAGCAATCCACCGGACCCAATGGCGTACAGGGACTGGCGGGTCTGCCAGGTATCCACGCCCTCCGGCGGGTCAAAGGGATTGAGCCATCCCAGAATACGGCCAATCTGGTAATTCTCCCGGGTCAGCAGCATAATGGCCAACAGAACCGCCACCCCTGCGCCGCCGATCACAAACCAGCGGACCCTGGTGCCGCCCACAAACATGAGGATGGCCCCCAGCATCAAGATAATCAAAGTGGCAGACAGGTGGTTCTCGATAACGATCAATCCGCCCAGGGTTCCCAGCACCAGCACGAAAGGCAGCACCCCATAACGGAAGGTGTTCATCCGGTCCGCGTTCTGGGAAATCATATGGGCAAACATGACGATCAAAGCAAATTTGGCAATTTCCGAAGGCTGAAATCCAATGGGGCCAAATTGCAGCCACCGGTAAGCGTCTCCCTGGTTGGGAACCAGAGAATGAAGGCCCACCGCCCGAAACAGAGGGATCAGCAGCAGGAAAAACACAGAGATCCCAAAAATTACCACTGCCAACTGGTGAAACCGGTGATAGTCAAAGGTGGAGATCACCAGCATGGCAATCACACCCAAAACCGCGTAACGGGCTTGGTTTAAAATATAGACGTAACTGTTTCCGTTCTCCGTGTAGTAGGAGTAAGCATAGCTGGCGGAAAAAAGCATCACCAGTCCAATGGCCAACAGCACCATGATAAAGATAAACAGGGGCATATCCATGCCCGCCCCCAAACTGAACAACCGGTACTTCACCGGGCGGCGCTTTTTCTGGCGCTCCTTTTTTGGAGCCGGTTCCTCCACCACAGGCGGCCGGGGCGGCATATAGCTGGGAACCCGCTGCAGTCCACGGGCCGTTCTTCCCGCTGTTGCCATACGCATTCCTCCTTTCCTTCCATAGGATCACAAATCGTTTTTTAGTCTTTCCCTTTGAGAGAGCTTCCAAACGCCTCCCGAAGATCTTTTCCAAAAATCACACGCCAAAGGCTACGCAAAGCAGCGCTACCGCGCCTCCCAACAGAGAGACAAATCCGAATACGCCGCAGATTTTCACCTCGCTCCATCCACACATCTCAAAGTGATGGTGAATGGGGGACATTTTAAACAGACGCTTGCCGTGAGTTGCTTTAAAATAGGACACTTGCAGCACCACGGAAACAATCTCGCAGATATACACAATACCTACCGGCAGCAGGAGAATGGGAAGGTCCATGCCAAAAGCCAAGGCGCAGACCATGCCTCCCATGAACAGAGATCCCGTATCTCCCATGAACACCTTCGCCGGGTGGAAATTCCAAATCAAGAACCCGATGCATGCAGCGGCAGAGGCCAGGCCCAAGGCGGTCAAGCCGGTCATGGACAAAAGCCCCGCACACAGGGACAAAGCCAGATAGGCGAAGAAGGACACCGTAGTGTTCAAGCCGTCAATGCCATCCGTAAAGTTCACCGCGTTTACAATTCCCACAATTAGAATCGCCGCCAAAGGATAGTAGAAGTAGCCCAGGTCAATGTGACCCACAAAGGGGATGGTGGTGCCTGTACCGGACCCGGTCACGCCGACGGAAATCAGGTAGGCCGCTGCCACAGCAAATTGCAGCACCAGCTTCTGACGCTCTGTCAATCCCAGATTCCGCTTTTTCAAGATGCTGATATAGTCGTCCATGAACCCGATTGCCCCAAAGGCCACCGCCATTCCCAGGCCGGCGAACACTTTGACTTTCATCAAAAGGGTTTCTCCCAGGCCAAGGGAATAGAAGATGGGCAGGCACACGATCATGGCTACCCCAATGCCCAAAATAAACATCAGGCCGCCCATGGTGGGAGTTCCCTGCTTGTTCTTGTGCCAGCTGGGTCCCACTTCCCGGATCGTCTGGCCGAATTTTAACTTGTGCAAAAACGGGATCATCCATTTCCCCATCAGGGCCGTGATGGCGAACGCTATGACCGAAACCAGCAAGTACAAGACACTGTTCATTTTCCAAACCCCTCTTAAACTCGTCTATTCCATTTTTGGCCAACCGGCCCTTTATCCTGTGGCTACCCCGTAATCTTCACTGTTGGCACTGTCCACAAAGGTCAAGGTGATTACAGAACCCACCTGCACCTTTTCGCCCGCCGCAATGTTCTGGGCTGTGACAGTGGCCGTACTGGATGCGGACCCGCTGACACTGATCTGCAGCTGGTTGAGTCCAGCCACATAATTGGCGTCCGCCACCGTGTATCCGGAGAAGTTGGGCACTTCCACATAGGTGGATTCCTCATCGTACCCGTTGGTGTAAAGCACCACCTTGCCGTCCTTGGGAACCGCAGTCCCCTCGGCAGGCACCTGGGCCGTCACCTGGATGGAGGTGTCGCTTTCGTCCCCGATCACCGAGTAGGAAAGTCCTGCTTCTTCCAGTTCCGCATAGGCCTGCTCCAGGGTCATCCCCACCACGGTGGGAGCCAAGGTATCCAGAGCCTGATATTCCTCTTCGCTGTACTGGGCTTCCACTCCCAAGTAGGGCAGAAGCTCTTCCATCATCTTGGCAAAATAGGGACCTGCCACAGCGTTGCCGCCGTTGTATCCGCCATTGTTGTCGTCATCCGGTTCGTCAAAGAACACCAGCAATGCGTACTGGGGATCTTCCGCAGGAGCGAAGCCGCAATAGGAGGCAATGTACTCCATGGGCTTGGAAGGATCTTCGTTGTGCTGGGCCACCTTCTCCGAGGTACCCGTCTTGCCGCAAATCCGATAGCCTGCCACATAACCACCGGTGGCCGTACCCTCTTCCACATTCTGACGCATGATGTCGATGATCACATCACAAGTTTCCTGGGATACCACCTGCCGCCGGTAACCGGTGTCGGTGGTTTTCACAATGTTCCCGTCCTGGTCCTCAATCCGGTCCACCACATGAGGGGTGACCAGGTACCCGCCATTGGCAATGGCCGCCGCAGCGGTGATCATGTGAATGGGGGTGATACTGAAGTTCTGTCCGAAGGCTTCCACCGCCAAGTCGGAAGGCGTATTCTGCAGTTCTTCCAGACTGTGATACAGCGTGGGGGATTCACCGGGCAAATCGATTCCGGTGCTCTCGGTAAAACCGAAAGCTTCCCGGTACTTGGCAAAGGTATCCGGCCCCAACAGCTCTCCAATGTGGATGGCCCAGGGGTTGCAAGAATTGTACAGGCCTTCCCGGAAGGTCTCCAGCCCGTGACCGCTGGTCTTCCAGCAGTTGATGCCCCGCTCTACGCCTGTCACAGGCATGTTGCCCGTGCAGGTAAAGGTGCTGTTCTCATCTACCACACCTTCCTCCAGACCCATGGCATAGGTGCACATTTTGAACACAGAGCCGGGGTAGTAGGTGTCGGTTACAGCCTTGTTCCGCCACTGTTTAAGCAGGGCTTCGTTATATGCTTCATCCTGCTCGTCCTCGGGCAGGGCATCTATGGAAGCCAACAGATCTTCGTCCTTTACGGTAAAAGGATCGTTGGGATCGTAACTGGGGGTGGTGGCCAGGCCCAAAATCGCTCCTGTATCCACGTTCATCATCACGGCGACAGCGCCGTTTTTGACCATGAACTGCTCTTCCCCTTCGGCCAGATATTTTTCCAGCACGCTTTGAACCGTTTCGTCCAGAGTCAACACCAGATTATAGCCGTCTTCAGCTTCCACATATTGTTCGTATTCAAAGGGCATATCCGTGCCCACCGCGTTTTTGGACGCGATCAGCCGTCCCGATGTGCCCCGCAGTTCCGTATCGTATTGGAGCTCCAGACCTTCCAGACCTTGGCCGTCGGTACCTGTAAAGCCCAGCACCGTGGACGCCACTTCCCCGTAGGGATAGTAACGCTTATAGTCATCGATCAACCGCACGCCGGAGGAAATCTCGTTTTCCTCCAGAAACTGGTTGATCTCGTCCCGCACATCGTTTTCTACCTGACGTTTCAAGTAGACAAAGTAGGAGTTTCCTTGGGTCTTTTCGTAGATCTCCTCTTCCGACATATCCAAAATAGGGGCAAGGCCCGCTGCGATGGTATGCCGCACTTGATCCGGGTCATCGTAGATGGTCTCATCCCCCAAATAGGCCGGTTCCAAGACCACCGTCCACACACTGGCACTTTGGGCCAGCACCTTTCCTGTGGTATCGTAAATGTTGCCCCGCATGGCGTTCAGCGTGGTGCTCTGCAAGCTCTGATCCAAAGCCGCGTTGCTCAGCTCTTCTCCCCGGACAATTTGCCAGCGGATCAAGCTGATCACCACCGCGCCAAATCCTAAAATCACCAGGGCAGCTCCCAGGCCCATGGCCTTTTTCCACATGCGTTCTGTCGTTCCTTTTGCCAAACCGTCTTCACCGCCTGTCATTTTAAAAGCTTCGTTCTACCCGGCAGCAAAATGAGAGTCAAGATTCCTCTTGGCTCTCCTCCCTCTCGCTAAAAATTACGGCTCGCACTATCTCTATTCCCCGGCGGTCTCCATTATACCCCGGGCCCCATCCCCTCCGATGGGAAAAGTATAGCACATTTCGCCTGACCATGCAAACAAACGCGGCCCGCGTTTTCCGTGGGCCGCATCCCTTTGCCGTTCCGGGGACCATGCCCCCGAAGGGACAAGCATCCGCAATGTTCCCAGAGGAGCATCTTGCGGGCCCATCCGTATTTCTGTATCGTAAACCCCATAGTAACGCCCTTCCCGTGGAAGGGCAAAAATAATCTTTCGAAACGATCTCAGTTAAACCAAGACTGAATGACGGACCAGATCTGGTCCAACAGGGAGCCTTGAGAAGATTCCCGAACCACCGTTCCCGCGTCCTGTTGGGAAGAACCCACATAGGTCACTTGGCCGCTGGTCACTTTGCTCATTCCCAGCTCATTGGTGGCGTATTGCTCCACCTGGGCCCCGTTCATCTCCTGGGACGCCTCCATGTTCAGCTGGATCTCCAAGCTTTCCGCCTCCTGCAGGTCCTGGGAGGCCACATTGATCTGTTCGGTCAGTTCCGTCAGCTGAACCTGGTTGTATACCATGGTGGTTACCGTCGCAAGGATCACTCCAAAACACAAGGTCGTGGCAACCATCCTCAGGGGATGACGCTTGACTTTCGCGTTTTTCCGAAGTTCCTTCTGAGGGAGTTCCACCACTTTTTTCTGATGTTTTTTCTCCCGCTCTTCCCGCGTTTCCCGTTCCGGCAGAGAGGCGGCTACCCGCTCCTCCCACTGGGACAGATCATATGCTTCCGATGTCACTCTTGCCATATTCTAATCCTTTCTGTTGCCAAAAACGCTTTCTTTGAAACGCCCTTTTTTAATGATTACCGCTCTCTTCAGAGCTTCTCAATCACCCGCAGCCGCGCGCTTCGCGCCCGAGGGTTTTCCGCCACCTCTTTTTCGGAAGGGGCCAACCCCTTTTTATAAATCAATTTTCCTTGAGGCTTTCTGCCACACACGCAAACGGGAAAATCCTTCGGACAGATGCACCCTTGACACCAGTCCTGCATTTGCCGTTTGACAATTCTGTCTTCCAAAGAATGAAAGGTAATCACAGCCAATCTACCGCCAGGCCTTAGCAGGGAAAATCCCGCTTTCAATCCTTCCTCCAACCGGTCCAATTCTCCGTTGACCGCAATCCGCAGGGCCTGGAACGTTTTCCTGGCCGGATGGCCTTCCCCACGGCGCACTGCCGCAGGCACAGAGGCCTTCACAATTTCTGCCAACTGGACGGTGGTTTCGATGGGAGCTTTTTCCCGGGCTTCTCGGATGCCTCGGGCAATGCGCCGGGCGCTGCGTTCCTCTCCGTATCGGAACAGGATATCTGCCAGCTCCTCTTCTCCCAGGTTGTTGACCAGATCCCGAGCCGAGGGGCCGTCCTTGCTCATGCGCATATCCAGGGGGGCGTCATGATGGTAGGAAAAACCCCGCTCCGGCGTATCCAATTGATAAGAGGACACCCCGATATCCAACAGCACTCCGTCTACGGAATCGATTCCTTGGGTTTGGGCAATCTCTTCCATCTGGGAGAAATTCCCACGGACCCGAATGGATTGGGGATATTTTTTCAGCCGTTCCCCTGCCGCCACAATGGCGTCCGGATCTTGATCGATGGAGAGCAGCTTTCCCGTGGTCAGTCTTTGCAGAATGGCCTCCGAATGGCCGCCTCCACCCATGGTCCCGTCAATGTAAATTCCCTCCGGCCGGATGGCCAGGGATTCTATGGTTTCTTCAAATAATACTGGCTTGTGATGGAACTCCATGCCGCGTTTTCCGTCCCTTCTCCGCCGGGTTAAAAATCCAGCAGATTCATGGCCATCTCGATGGTCTCGTCGGTCTGGCTCTGGTTGTATGCGTTCCACCGGGCCGTGTCCCAGATCTCCGCCCGCACCGCTGCGCCAATGACGGTCACATCCTTTTCCAACCCCGCGTGTTCCCGCAGGTTCTGGGGAATGAGGATCCGCCCTTGCTTGTCCGGCTCCACTTCTGCGGCACCGGAAAAGAAGTAGCGCTGAATGCCTTTGCCTTGGGCAAGGGGAATGGCGGAAACCTTCTCCACCAACTTGTCCCACTGGGCGCGAGAGAGCAGGAAAAGACATCCGTCCAGACCTTTGCACACATAAAACGTATCGCCCAGGTCTTCACGGAACTTGGAGGGCACAGTCACGCGCCCCTTTAAATCCATATTATGTTGATACTCGCCAGTCAACATAACGCCTTTTCCCTTTCTGTTCAGAGAGGGGGGCCAGGCTTCTTGCCCCTCAGAGGGAACTTTTGCCCTTTTTCACCCACTGTATTGATCTTTTTGCCACCAATCCCCACTCTGATGTCAATTATTATAGAACATATCCCCTTTAAAAGCAACCCGAAAATGAGGAAAAAGCTAGGAAATTCCTGGGTTCGAAGCTTTGTTCCCCTCCCATTTTGGGGGAACAAAAATTCCCCTCACTACATTTAGTGAGGGGAATACAGTGCATTTTAGTTTTTTGTCGGTATCTTATAAAATACCTTTCTCAGATTTGTGAGTTCCGCTGGGAAGTCTTAATGCTCTGGCGAGTTTTCCGCAACTCAGCCAAATTGGCGGACAGAGATTCGTCTGCACGGCGCATCAAGTCGTCGACATAATCATTGCTGGCCTTGCGCATTTCTTTAAACTTCTGCTGGGCCTGGGCGATCAGCTCGTTGGCCTTGGCCTGGGCCTGACGGACGATCTCATCCTGGTTGACCATGGCTCTGGCTTTCTCTTCGGCCACCCGAACAATGGTATCCGCCTCCCGCTGTGCCTCGCTGACCAGCTTGGCCCGGTCGGCCAGAATCGCTTTCGCCTGCCGCACTTCTGCAGGAATTTCGTCTTTGATTTCGTCCAGGATCTGGCGCACCTCTTCCCCATCTACAAATACCTTGCCCGCAGAAAGAGGCATCTTCCAGCCCTTATCCAAAACGTCGTACATTTCGTCGATGAGATCTTCAATGGTAGCCTGATTGTTGCTCATGGTGAAACCCATTCCTTTCTTCTCTTACGCGGTTCCTATTTCCGGGACTTTCCCCCAGGAGCGCGTATTCTATTCCACGGGCGACGGCTTTGCCATCCCCGAAAAAACCTCTCTTTATGACCGGCCGCACAGCCGGTCCTGAATGGTCTGCAAAATGCACGCAGGCACAAAGGGAGAAATGTCCCCGCCAAATCCGGCCACCTGCTTGACCATACTGGAACTTAAAAACATGTTCTCCGCGCTGGTTGCCAAAAACATAGTTTCCAGCTCCGGATTCAGTTTCTTGTTGGTCAGGGCCTGCTGGAATTCATACTCAAAATCCGACAGAGCCCGCAGCCCTTTGATCAGGACCATGGCACCCCGCCGCTTGGCATAATCCGCCAACAGCCCATCCACTTTGTCAATCTCCACGTTCTGCAAGCCCTCTGCCTCTGTAGCCCGGCGCAACAGCTCCATGCGCTCTTCTACGGTAAAACTGGCGTGCTTGTCAGGATTCACGGGAACCCCCACAATCAGCCGGTCAAAGATCTTGCTGGCCCGCAGGATGATATCCAAGTGTCCCAAGGTAACCGGGTCAAAACTGCCCGGGTACACGGCAAGTTTCATAGTCTTCTCTCCTTACAGGACGGGCTCTTCCCCGCCATCCACAGGATTTGCCTCTTCCTCCGGCGCCCGATAGGCGCTGAGAAGGATCTTTCCATACCGGTAACTTTTGTGCAGCACAAAATGCCCCACCTTTTCCGGCAGCGCTTCTTCCTTGGGGTGTTCGCAAAGAATGACCCCGCCAGGATTCATCCGCTCTACGGTCATAGGCAACGCTCGTTCCAACAGCCCTGTCCGGTAAGGCGGATCCAGAAACGCCACGTCGAAACGCTCCCGGCATCCTCGCAGATAGGCGGCAAAATCTGCCGTCACCACCTTGGCACGATCCCCCAACCCGGTGGACTGGATGTTCTTTTCCACCACCCGGATGGAATCCTTGGAAGCGTCTACAAACACCGCCAGCGCCGCGCCCCGGCTTAGGGCCTCCAGACCAATTTGGCCGGAACCGGCAAACAGGTCCAAAAACCGCCGTCCCTCCAGCTGAAACTGGAGAATATTGAAGAGGGATTCCTTAACCCGATCCGTGGTGGGGCGCACTTGCTCCCCCTCCATCGTGATGAGCTTTTTCCCCCGGTGTGTACCGGTAATGATCCGCATGGCATGTCTCCCAGCAATGAAACTAAAAGTGTTATATCCGCTTTATTATCCCATTAAACGGCCAATCTGTCAACTATTTGGCGCAATTTCCCCCGAATTTCCACCTTCTTCATCCGGAGAACCGTGGAAATACTCGTACACCCGGCGGGCGGAAGGTTTCGTCATACCTGGGGCGTTTTCCAGCTCCTGCAGGTCTGCTTCGCTAACTGCCTTCACCGTTTTGAAATGCTTCAGAAGCGCCTTGGCCCGGGCATCCCCGATTCCTGCAATGGAGGTGAGCGTGGAGGACACTGCCGCTTTTTTCCGCTGCTGCCGGTGGTATCCAATGGCAAACCGGTGCACCTCATCCTGGATGGAGCTGACCAGGGTAAATGCCCGCCGGTGCGAACTGATGGCAATCTCCCCGCCTGTCAAAGCAATGGCCCTGGTCCGGTGACGGTCGTCCTTGACCATGCCAAACAGGGGCACCTGGATCCCCATCTCCTCCAGCACCGGCTGAACCGCCGCCACATGACCCTTGCCGCCGTCCAGCAGGATCAAGTCCGGCAGCCGCCCAAATCCCAGGGAATCCCCCTGGGCCTGATGACTCTTGTACTCCTCGAACCGGCGGCGAATCACTTCCCGCATGGAGCCGTAATCGTCCTGGCCTTCTACGGTCTTGATTTTAAACCGGCGGTAGGCGGATTTTAAAGGCCGTCCGTTTTCAAACACCACCATACCCGCTACGTTTTCTCCCCCCGCCAGATTGGAGATATCGTAGGACTCAATATAGACGGGAGTCTTTTCCAGCCCCAACAGCCGCCGAAGCTCGTCCAGGGCGGAGGCATCCCGTCCAGAGGTTCCCACCTGCTGGGCAATGTGCTCCGCCGCGTTCTTCCGACACATTTGTACCAGCTGGGCTTGATCGCCCCGCTGGGGGACCAGCAATTTGACGCTCTTTCCCCGGCGCTCCGAAAGCCACCGGGTCAGCAGCTCCTCGTCATCCACTTCCGATCTGTCCAGCACCACCAAAGGGGGAATCCTGTCCCGGATGGCATAGTACTGCCGCAAAAACTCCGACCGAGCTTCCGGGTCCGGCTCCAGGCCTTCGGTGAGAAAACTCTCCCGGTCGCTGAGCTTGTTGCCGGTAAAGCGGAACACCTCAAAGGCCGTGTGGGTTTCTCCCTGGGCCAGAGCAAACACATCCTGCTCCTCCACCCGGCTGGCAACCACTTTCTGCCGTTCCCGCATCTTGTTGATGGCATTGATCCTGTCCCGAAGCCGGGCGGCCAACTCAAACTCCATCCGTTCCGCGGCTTCTTCCATCCGCTGGGTCAAAACCTTGATGGAGGTGGAGCTTCCTCCCCGGATGAAATCCAGGGCCTCCTGAAACGCCTCCTGGTATTCCTCCTGGGTGATTCTCCCTCTGCAGGGAGCGCAGCACTGCTTGATATAGTAATTCAGGCAGGGGCGGCCTTTGCCGAAATCCTGGGGAAATTTCCGGTTACAATCGGGAAGCTTGAAAATCTTCAGGGCGGAGTCGATGGTCTGCTTGATAGACCAGGAACTCATGTAAGGCCCAATATACTTGGCCCCATCGTCCTCCATCTTCTTGGCCTCGGTGATCCGGGGCCAAGGTCCTTCACTGACTCGAATATAACTGTATCCCTTGTCATCTTTCAACAGGATATTGTATTTGGGTTGATTCTGCTTGATCAGGCTGCTTTCCAGCACCAGGGCCTCAAATTCACTGTCGGTGACAATGTATTCAAACCAATCCACATTGGCCACCATTCGGCGCACCTTGTTGTTGTGGTTTTTCTCCGACCCAAAATATTGGCTGACCCGGTTTTTCAGCGCCTTGGCTTTTCCAATATAAATGATCTGCCCGCTCTTGTCGTGCATCAGATACACTCCGGGACTCAGGGGAAGTTTCATGGCCTTCCGGCGCAGTTCTTTCTTTTTCTCTTCCTGTTCCGTCATGGGTGCCCTCCCAACAGAAATTGATAAAAAAAGCACCGCTTCCGCGGTGCCTTTAGCAGTTTGCCCGTATCAAATAGGCTTACTCCGCAAAGCCGGAGTTTACCAGATCCACCAGAGCATCCACAGCCTGCTCTTCGTCGGCGCCATCAGCAATAATGCGGATGGTCACGCCTCCAACAATCCCCAGGCTGAGCACGCCCAGCAGACTCTTGGCGTTCACTCTTCTCTCTTCCTTTTCCACCCAGATAGAGGACTTGAACTCGTTTGCCTTCTGGATGAAGAACGTAGCCGGACGAGCGTGAAGGCCGACCTGATTCTGGACCAAAACTTCTTTAGCACACATGCAAATTCACTCTCCTACAGTATTGATGAAAAGGTTTGCCACCGTAAAAAATAGTTCGAACGGGCGCAAAGTACTTAGAATTTGATTTCATTATAGCATATTTACGGCTCCCGTCAACACAATTTCCCGAATTTTGGATTCCTGAACAGGGTAGGCTCCATTTTTCGACCGGCGTTTGTGCATCTTGTAAGCAATGTGGAAAACTTTTTGCCCATTGTGTCGCCGTTTTTCAGGTTTTTCCCCTGTTTTCAAGGGGAAATCCCCGCAAAGAAAGCATGGGCCATTTTTAAGCCCTCCATACAAAGCAGAAAATATTTAGAATTTTTCTCCTATATTTTCTAAAAGTTTTTCATCCTCTTTGGTCAGTTTTACCTGAGAAAACAGGTCAGGACGGTTGGTCCGGGTTACCTGGAGGGACTGGGCACGCCTCCACTTCCGCACGTTCTCATGATGGCCGGAAAGGAGCACTTCCGGCACCGATCGGCCCCGCCACACTTCGGGTCTGGTATACTGGGGGTATTCCAGCAGGCCGGAATAATGGCTCTCCTGGGTGAAACAAGCTTCCTCCGCCAAAACACCCGGCAGCATCCGGCTGACCGCATCGGTGAGGATCATGGCGGGCAGCTCTCCGCCGGTGAGCACATAGTCTCCTACGGAAATCTCCTCCACCCTATATTCCTCCAACACCCGCTGGTCAATCCCCTCATAATGGCCGCAAAGGATCAGCAAGCCCTCCTCTCGGGAAAGCCGCTTGGCGTCTTCCTGATCCAGCACCTTGCCTCTGGGAGACATATACAGGATATGCGGCCGGTACCCCAAGTGTGCGCAGATCCCGTCAATGCCCCGGGCAAAAGGCTCCGCCATAAGCAGCATTCCCTTGCCGCCTCCAAACACCGTATCATCCACCCTGCCCCGGGAATCCGGGGAAAAGTCCCGGAGTTGATGACAGCATACCTGGAGGATCCCCTTTTTCCTGGCCCTGCCCACAATACTGTGTCCCAGCACAGGCGGGAACATTTCCGGGAACAAAGTCAAAATGTCCACGCGCATTTAGGCTTCCTCCCCTGCTTCGTCAAAAATCCCGGGGATGGGCAACACTTCCAGCACCCCTTCTTCCAGAGCCACCCGCTTTATCATATGCCGCACTGCCGGAAAAAGATATTCTTTTCCCGTAGGCCCCACAATCCGGTACACGTCGTTGGCGCCGGTGGGGAGCACTTCTTTCAGCTCCCCGTACTCCTGACCGGTGGTTCCGTCCACCACCCGCAGGCCAATGAGATCTTGCAGAAAAAAGCTTCCCTCAGGCAGGGTCACATCCTCCCGATTCAGGTAGAGCACTTTCCCCCGCAGAGCGTCTCCCTGCTCTACGGTATCCACCCCGGACAGCCGCACCAGCAGCCGCCCTTTGTGCACTCGGGAGGAAAGAAGACCTGCATCCCGCTTGCCTCCGTCCCAGTAAAACCGCTTTACCTTCCCCAAAAATTCCGGGGAATCCGCCCAGCATTCCAGGACCAGCTCCCCCCGCACTCCGTGGGTGCGCACAATCTTTCCCGCTTCTAAAAATTGTTTTTTCATGTAAACCTCCAGGTAAACAAAAAAGGGCTTGCGCCCTTCTCTGCTCAGTCGATTTCGACCATGATTTTCTGTTCCTTGCGGGTCGCCGCCGCGCGCATGACCACGCGGATGGCTTTGGCAATGCGGCCTTGCTTGCCGATTACCCGGCCCATGTCGTCCTCCGCCACATGGAGATGATACACGGTGGTGCCGTTCTCCTGCTCCTCGCTGGTGACGACAATCTCTTCCGGCTTTTCCACCAGGCCGGAAGCAATGGCCTTCAGCAAATCCTCCATGATGTCTGCTCCTTTCAAAAGGCTAGGGCGTCAATCAGATCACGCCGTGCTTCTTGAACAGTGCCTTCACGGTGTCGGTGGGCTGTGCGCCGTTAGCCAGCCACTTCTTGGCCTTCTCGGGATCCACTTTCACCACGCTGGGCTCTTCCATGGGATTGTAGTAGCCAATCTCCTCAATGAAACGGCCGTCCCGAGGGAAACGGGAGTCCGCCACCACGATGCGGTAGAAAGGAGACTTCTTAGCGCCCATTCTTCTCAATCTGATTTTAACTGCCATGATCCATTCCTCCAAAATATGATAAAAATGTTGTTGCTCTTTGGCCCGGCTCTCCGGGCAATATTGTTCACGGGGCACGCCCCGGCAATATCCTATACAGATTTCACTTGCTTAAAAGGGCAGGTTGGGCATCTTTCTCCGCTTGCCCTTGCCCTTGCCCATGCCCCCAAACTGCTTCATCAGCTTCTGGGTCTGACGGAACTGGTTCAAAAGCCGGTTCACGTCCTCCACCTTCATGCCGCAGCCTGCGGCAATCCGCTTTTTCCGGGAAGCGTTCAAGCAATCGGGATGGGACCGCTCATAGGGTGTCATGGAAAGAATTATCGCCGCGCTCCGGTCCATGATCCTGTCGTCAATGTCCACATCATCCAGCTTGTTGCCCACCCCGGGCAGCTTGGAGAGGATCCCCTTGATGGGACCCATTTTCTTCACCTGCTCGAACTGGTCCAGCAGGTCGTTGAGATCCATCTTGTTCTGCATCAGCCGCTGGGCCGTTTTGGCAGCGGCCTTTTCGTCCAGCTTCGACTGGGCATCTTCAATCAGGGAAAGCACATCCCCCATGCCCAAAATCCGGCTGGCCATCCTGTCCGGATGGAACACTTCCAAGTCGGAAAGCTTTTCTCCGGTGCCGGCGTATTTGATGGGCTTTCCCGTCACCGCTTTGACAGACAGAGCAGCACCGCCTCGGGTGTCGCCATCCAACTTGGTGAGGATCACACCGGTGATATCCAGCAGGTCGTCAAAGGACTTGGCCACATTGACCGCTTCCTGGCCGGTCATGGCGTCCACCACCAGCAGGATATCCGTGGGCTCCACCGCTTCCTTGATTCGACGGAGCTCCTCCATGAGAGCTTCATCGATCTGCAGCCGGCCGGCAGTATCGATAATCACATAGTCGTTGCCGTAGTCTTTGGCATGACGCACCGCTTCCTTGGCCGTGATCACCGGATCCTGGGTGCCCCGCTCAAACACAGGCGCCCCAGCCTTTTCTCCCACCACCTGCAACTGCTTGATGGCCGCGGGACGGTAGATGTCCCCTGCCACCAGCAAGGGCCGGTGTCCCTGGGATTTCAACTGATAGGCAAGCTTTGCGGCATGGGTGGTTTTACCGGCGCCCTGAAGGCCGCACATCATGATAACCGCCGGAGGATGGGCAGGCATTTTCAACCGTTCCTCGCTGCCGCCCATCAGGGCCGTCAGCTCCTCATTGACGATCTTCACCACCATCTGGGCGGGAGTCAGGCTCTCCATGACTTCCGATCCCACTGCCCGGTCCGTCACCTTTTTGGTGAACTCCTTGGCCACCTTGTAGTTGACGTCCGCCTCCAACAACGCCAGGCGGACTTCCCGCATGGCCTCTTTTACGTCTGCCTCGCTGAGCTTACCCTTGCTCCGCAGCTTTTTAAAGGAATTGCTCAGTTTTTCCGCTAACCCTTCAAAGGCCACCTTCCGTCCCTCCTAACGTCCTTGTTTCCTGTTGTCCGAAGCCATCTCCCGAAAAAGTACTTCCAGTGGAGTTACGCCTCCACGGCAATCTCCTGGGCACATTCCAGAATCTTCGTCACATTCTCGTCAATGCCTTTGACCGCCCCATGCTGCTCATTGAGCTCCTGAATAGACAGGGCACAATCGCAGATCAAGGTCAAGGTGCTCTGGATCTCCTGGAAACGCCGGGCAAGTCCCAGCCTGTCTTCCATCTCCAGCAGCTGCTGCTCCGCGCGCTTGATGGCGTCCCGCACCCCCTGCCGGGTAATGTCCCGGTCCTGGGCGATTTCCGCCAGGGATAAGTCCTCGTTGTAGTAGGCGTCCACCACCTCCCGCTGGGTTTCCGTGAGCATATCTCCGTAAAAATCCAACAGGAAACTGATTCTCAAATCCTTCGCCATGGAAGCTTCCCTCCTCCGGCGCGCTTGTTCCAGTGCCGCTTTTCCTTTCTCAAAGGCAGTGTGTAAAGTATTTCTCTTTACAGCATTTTGGATTATACACTATCAGGCCCCATTTGTCAACACCGAAACCGCAAAAATCCCCTGACGCTGCCGATTCTCCCCTTTTCCCAAAGCCTCGGATCTGACCCTGTTTTCTCTCGGGGTTCATTTACTTTTCTGAAATAATATGCTACCATAGTCCCAATCTTGATCTTTAGTGGAGGAAACTGACATGATCTATTTTAACTGCGATTACACCGAGGGAGCCCATCCTCGGATTTTGGAAAAAATGCTGGAGACCAACCTGGAACAATCTGTGGGATACGGGGAAGACGCCTATAGCGACCAGGCCCGGGAGTTGATCCGTCAGGAATGCCGTTGCCCCCAGGCAGACGTCCAGTTCCTGGTTGGCGGCACCCAAGCCAATTTCACCGTGATCCGGTCGGCGCTCCGGCCCCATCAAGGGGTAATTTCCCCTGCTTCGGGCCACATCAATGTCCATGAAACCGGCGCGGTGGAAGCCACCGGCCACAAGGTTCTAGCCCTGCCCTGCGGACCCGATGGAAAAATCACCGCTGCCCAGGTGGCGGAAACCGTGGACGCCCATTGGGCTGACGAGACCCATGAGCATCAGGTGCAGCCCAAAATGGTGTACATCTCCCATCCCACGGAAAACGGCGCTCTGTATACGCTGGAAGAACTGGAAGCTCTGAGTAAAGCCTGCCATGACCGGGGACTTTACCTGTTTGTGGACGGGGCCCGGATGGGATACGGCCTCACCGCTCGGGGAACCGATGTGACTCTCCCCGATCTGGCCCATCTGTGCGATGTGTTTTATATTGGCGGCACAAAATGCGGCGCTCTGTTTGGAGAAGCTGTGGTGTTGATTCACCCGGAACTGAAACAGGATTTTCGGTATGCCATCAAGCAAAACGGCGGTATGCTGGCCAAAGGACGGCTGCTGGGACTCCAGTTTCTCACCCTGTTCACCGACGGCCTCTATTATGACATCTGCCGCAAGGCCAACCAGCAGGCTTACCGGATTGCCGACGCCTGCAAGGAAGCGGGGTTCCCCTTCTTCGCCGAATCTGTCACCAATCAGCAGTTCCCCATCTTCCCCAACCGGCTTCTGAAGAAGCTGGGAGAAAAATATCTGTATTCTGTCTGGGCAAAGGTGGATGAGGAACACACCGCCATTCGTCTGTGTACCAGTTGGGCTACCCGGGACGAGAATGTGGATGCCCTGATCGAAGATCTTATGACTCTGGGTAAAGAACTGGACTGAGCCCGTACCCGAGGACGATTTCCACCCTTTTTAGATTTGGGGAAGTTTAAAATGGTATAGTAATAAAAAAAGGCCCAAGAGAAAATTTCTCTTGGGCCTTTTTCCGAAAATTATGCCCTAACAGCTACTTTGGCAAAGAATTGTCCCAGCACAACCCCCGCCAAACAGAGAATCACGCTTAGGACCGCATAGGCTCCGCCCATCAGGTAGTCTCCCTTTTCCAATAATTGAACTGTCTCTAGGGAAAATGTGGAAAAAGTGGTAAATCCGCCGCAGACTCCGGTTTTCCAGAACAGCCCACCTCGGGTTCCCAGCACTTTAGCGGAAAGCAATCCGCTGAGGAACCCAATTACCAGCGCCCCCAGAAAGTTGGTGACCAAAGTCAACAGCGGGAACGGACTTTTCCAAGGCAATAAGCTGATTCCATAGCGGCCCACTGCCCCTAAAGCCCCTCCTGCTGCTACCCACAAAACAGAACCCATTGTCTTTCCTTCTTTCTAAAACCTGATTTGATCCTACAAACCTATCCCTGCTATGAACGGCGGGGGCAACAAACGCTCCCGGAACACAGGTTCAGCGTCACACTGGGATTACAGCTCCAGACCCTGATAATTTTCCCGGAGAATGTCGCAGGAAGCCTGGAATTTCTGCTGTTCTTCGTCGGTCAGGGAAAGTTCCAGAACGCGATCCACTCCGTTCCGGTTCACAATGCAGGGCACACCTGCGTATACATCCCTCTGGCCGTATTCTCCCCGCAGCCGGGCGGAAACGGTCAACACACTGTTTTCATTGGACAGCACCGCCCGCACGATCCGCACAAGGGCCATGCCAATGCCGTAATAAGTGGCCCGCTTGGCAGCAATGATCTTCTGGGCTGCATCCCGGACCTCCGTGCTGATTTTCTGCATCTCTTCCAGACAGAATTTTCCTTCCGACTGCTCACAAATATCGATGACCGACTTGGTGGCCAACATGGCCTGGCTCCAGGGCACAAACTCACTGTCCCCGTGCTCACCAATTACATAGGCGTGCATGTTCCGGGGATCTACGGAGAAATAGTCTCCCAGCAAGTACCGCAGCCGCGCCGTATCCAAAGTGGTACCCGTGCCAAACACCCGGTTGGAATTGAACCCGGACAGCTCATAGGTTACCCGGGTCATAATGTCCACAGGATTGGTGGCTACCAGGAAAATACCCCCAAATCCCGAGCGGGTGATGGGCCCGATGATAGACTGAAATACCGCCGTGTTCCGCTTGAGCAGATCCAAACGGGATTCTCCCGGCTTCTGACTTACCCCTGCGCAAATCACCACTATATCCGCATCTGCACAGTCGCTGTAATCTCCTGCGTAAATCTTCATGCTGGAACTGGCAAAAGCAACCCCGTGGTTCAAATCCATGGCTTCTCCTTCTGCCCGGCGTTTGTCCACATCTACCAGCACCATTTCATCACAAATGGCCCGGTTCAATGCCGAATAGGCAAAACTCATGCCTACCATGCCTGTGCCAACCACTACAATCTTCCGTCTGTTTACGATCATTTGGAATCCCTTCCTTTCACACCTTGTGTCTGTTCGTTCCTTAGATAGTGTGGGAATCCTGCTCCTCCGCTATCCCCATGGGTTCAAATCATTCGATCCCACCGCTATTGTACCCTCTCTTTTTCCAGAACGCAAGCAAGATTTCTATAAAATCAATAATTCGTCTTATTTTACGCAAATTTCCGCATATTTCCTTGTCTTTTTCTCAGAATCTTCCCAGGCGAAAAAGTGTTTTTCCCAGGGCCTTGTCCCTCCTCCACAAACCGACAGGACCTTCGTCGGGATCGTCCTATAATGAAAGGGAAACGGGGGGATGACTTTGACAGTCTACGCGGATGTTCTGGTGATCACCAACCTGTATGTGGACTTCTTTCTGCTGTGGTGCGCTGATCGTACCCTGCACCTCCACACCTCCACCTTCCGCCTGACTGTTGGAGCTCTGACCGGCGCCCTTTGTGCCTTGGAATGCCTCATTCCCCATCAGCCCACCTGGCTTTCCTTCGGGTGGGGAATTCTCTCCGCTTTCCTGACAGCTGCCGCTGCCTTCTTGCCGCTGGTTCTCCGAACCTTTCTTCAGGCAGCCTTGTGCCTTTGGGGATTCTCCTTCCTACTGGCAGGATTCTTCCTGTTCCTCATCCGGTGGCTTACTCCGGGAAATATCGCCCTCCTGGGTCACGCTGTGTATCTGGATCTCTCCCCCGTACTCCTGTTCCTATTTACCGGGGGCGCTTACCTGGTATTCTGGCTGTTTCACCGCCTTTTCCCCCGGGAGGATCTCACCCAAGACACCTGTAAAATCCTGGTAGAGCACGGAGGGGTTCAGGTGACTCTTTGGGCCAAGGCAGACACCGGCAGCGCCTTGCGGGAACCCTTTTCCGGCTTGCCCGTAATTGTCTGTCAGGCTTCCTCCTTAAAGCCTTTGGCCCCTCCCGAGTGGAAGGATTTTCTTACCTCCGCTCCCGGATGTCTCCCTGCCGGGAGCCCTATGCGGCTGATCCCTTTTGAAAGCGTAGGGGGAGCGGGGATGCTTCCCGCTTTCCGACCGGATAAAGTGCTGCGTCTGCCCCAACAAGAACCCTTAGACTGCTATGTGGCTCTGTGGGATCGAACGTTTTCCGCCGGCCAATTTCAAGCACTCTACAATCCCAATCAATTTTCCCACCTTTCTCCCCTTTCCTGAGAGAAAATAGGTTTTCCCACTTTTTTGCACAGGAGGTCTTGTCTATGTTCTCTGGTATCCGCGCTTTTCTCACCCGTATCTTCCGGAAACTCTTTCCCAAAGAAGCCGGGAGAGGCTGCCACTACATCCACGGACCGGAAGCCCTTCCCCCACCTCTGACCAAAGACGAGGAAGCCCAGGTAATGGAAAACATCCGCCAGGGAATTCCCGGAGCACGGGAACCCCTCATCACCCATAATTTGAGGCTGGTGGTGTACATTGCCAAAAAGTTTGAAAGCCCTGGGGCCGGCGTGGAGGACCTGATCTCCATCGGCACCATCGGGCTGATCAAGGCGGTCAACACCTTTCAGGTGGAACGAAACATCAAGCTGGCCACCTACGCTTCCCGGTGTATCGAAAATGAAATCTTGATGCACCTGCGGAAAAGTTCCCAGCTGCGGCACGAGGTTTCCATTGACGATCCTCTCAATGTGGATTGGGATGGAAACGAGCTTCTGCTTTCGGACTTGCTGGGCAGCGATCCTGACGCCGTCAACCGGGATATCGAGCAAGAAGCGGAGTGCACCCTGCTCCGCAGCGCGGTGAACCGGCTCTCTCCCCGGGAAAAGAAAATCATGGTTCTGCGCTTCGGTCTGGAATCTTCCCGGGAACATACTCAAAAAGAGGTGGCCGATCAACTGGGCATCTCCCAATCTTACATTTCCCGGCTGGAGAAGCGCATCATCCACCGGCTTCGGAGGGATCTGGAAAAAGCCGGATAACCTACCCACAAGAAAAATGCCTCATCCCGGGTGGGATGGGGCATTTTTCTGTTGAGTGAAAATGGCAAGCGCCCCGCTGCCGTTACCGGACTTGGGGGCGCTTGCTTGTAGGAACCACCAAGGACTGGAGGAGGGAATCAGCCCTTGCGTCTTTGAAAACTAAATACAGAACCCAACAGAGATTGGGGACGATCCATCGTACGCACGTCCTGCTCCACAAAGGCCACAGGCTGAATCCCCGCCTGATAAACCACACGGCCAGAACGCTTGGTGGACATACCATATTCGTAATCTCTTATGCTAACAGGCTGCTCTACAAAATTGAACATATCGCTCATCCTTTCTTCCGCAAAGCAGAATGGTTAAATTTGTATTCTGTGGAAGGACACATTCCTTCGGGAGATTTCTTTCTCTCCCCTTCCTTCCAAAGATATTCTATCATATATTTGCGCGATTTTCAACATCTTTATGACATTTTCACAAAATATTTTTTGAAAGAGTCCAAATTTCATTTTCCTGGTCCTTCGACCCGCTTTTCCCTGGAAAACACTTTATTTTTGCACAGTGGAATGAAAAAAGCTGCAAATACTCTAATTATTTACCACTATAAAGCAACAAAAAGCCCTGGAAACGGGAAAATCTTCTCTCCCATTTCCAGGGCTCCGGTCGGGTCTATTATTCTCTTTCCTTAGAGGACAAGCTGTTTTTACAGCTTCTCAGGAACGCCTTTTTTCTGCCTGCCCCGGTTGTATGGATACTCCGCCAGGTTGCACACAGTCAGCCCCTGATCCTTGGCGTACTGGACCGTATAGGCGGTGCCTCCCCGGTCCTTCTTCTGGAAGCAAAGGCAGTAGGCACTGTGTTCTACCAAGTACCGGTTCCGGCGCATCATGCAGCCTCGCTGACATTGGGTTCCCGTATAGATCACTTGATCCGCCTGCCGCAACAGACTCCGGTATACAGCCGCATCCCGTTGACTCCAATCTTCTTCCTGCCCCAAGCAAGGCAACACCAGCACCAGTTCCAGAGAAGGGGCATATTCGGCCCGAACCCGCAGGACTTCCTGGGCTGCCATGGTGTCAAACCCCAGGGCACCTCCCGCTAAAAAGGAGTGGACCCCCTGTTCTGCCAACCGGAGAATTTCCTCCCGCAATCTGCGCCGGATCCACAGGCCATCTTGGGCCGGGATATTCCGGTGCCCTGTAAAACAGCAGCTCGTTTCCCGCTCCATTGGGGGTTTCCTCCTTTCAGGCATCCTTTGCTCATTGATTCTGTTTTAGCATACCAGCTGTCTTTGGGAAAGTCAAATGCTTCTCCCTTTTGCCCAGCAATAAATATCCCCCGGCAAAGCCGGGGGTTTTTCATAGACGGGCAAAGCCCTCTG
>UQQZ01000016.1 GCA_900543305.1 uncultured Oscillospiraceae bacterium | reverse complement strand
ATGCCGGGAGCGAAGCTATTGCTCAAGTCGTGCAAACATCCACGATTGATGTGGTCGTTACTGCCATGGTTGGGTATAGTGGGTTGTTACCCACGATCAATGCGATCAAGGCGGGTAAGACGATCGCTCTGGCCAATAAGGAAACCTTGGTGGCCGGGGGCAGTATGGTCGTGGAGGCAGCGAGGCAAAATAAGGTGGAGATCCTTCCTGTGGACAGTGAGCACTCCGCCATTTTTCAATGCTTGCAGGGAAGCCCGGGAAAAGGGGCGGTTGAGAAATTGATACTCACCGCTTCGGGAGGCCCCTTTTTCGGGAAAACCCGGGATGAGCTCAAACAGGTGACCCGGGAGCAGGCACTCCACCATCCCAATTGGAGCATGGGTGCAAAAATCACCATCGATTCTGCTACCATGATGAACAAGGGCCTGGAAGTGATCGAAGCTTCCTGGTTGTTTGGAATGCCGGAAGACAAGATCGACGTGGTGGTGCACCGGCAAAGCATAGTCCATTCCATGGTCCAATATAAGGATCACGCGGTATTGGCTCAGCTGGGAGTGCCGGATATGGCGGTGCCCATTCAGTACGCTTTGACCTATCCCGAACGGCTTCCGTCCCCGGCAGGGGAATTGAGGCTTTGGGAATTTGGAGACTTGACTTTTTGTCCCCCTGATGGGGAAGCATTTCCCTGTTTGGAGTTGTGCCGGGAGGCACTGCGACGGGGTGGTCTGACTCCCGCTGCTGCCAACGGGGCCAACGAACAGGCAGTGGCCCTATTCTTGGAGGGGAAAATTGGATTTCTTCAGATCCCGGAATTGGTGGAAGCAGCCATGAACCGGCAGTCCGGCAAGACGCCGGTGACTCTGGAAGGGGTCTTGGAAGCGGACAGGGAAGCTCGGGCTTTTGTGGAGGCAGCCGTATAAGGGGAAGAATTTTAGCGGTCCATTTTGGAATGATCCTTTGGAGATACTGGAAGGAGATGGTCATTTGCAGATCGTGACGGTAGCCCTGCTGATCGTCATTGGGGTACTGCTTTTTGGCTTTGTGATCTTTTTTCACGAATTGGGACACTTCCTTTTGGCCAAGGCTTCGGGCATCCGGGTCAACGAGTTTTCCCTGGGCATGGGGCCGAAGCTCTTTGGTTTTCAAAAAGGGGAGACCCAATATTCCTTGCGGCTTCTGCCTATTGGCGGGTTCTGTGCTATGGAAGGGGAAGACGAGGAAAGCGGAGACGAGAGGGCCTTTGGCAATAAACCGGTTTGGAAACGGTTTCTGGTGGTGGCAGCCGGAGGAATCTTCAACATTGTATTAGGGTTCCTGTTTATGCTCATTGTGTTGGGGCAGCAGGATGTCTTTGCCACCACGCAGATTGCCAGCTTTACGGAAGGTTCTGCCCTGGAAGCGGCGGGTGCCCAGGTGGGGGACCAAATTGTGGATATCGATGGGTATGCCATCTATACGGACCGGGACTTGACGTTTGCTTTGGCCCTGGCGGATCCCAACCAAATTTCCATGGTCGTGAACCGTGAAGGACAGCGGGTGGACTTGGGCACGTTTGCCCTGAACTCCCAAACCATGGAAGACGGCACACAGATGGTTTCCCTGGATTTTTATGTGGAGCCGGAAACGCCCACTGTGCTGGGATTGGTTCGTCGTTCTGCCACGGATACGTTATCCATGGTCCGGATGGTGGTGGAAACCTTAAAGGGAATGGCAACCGGACGGTTTGGCCTCAATGATGTGGCTGGCCCCATAGGCACGGCCCAGGCCATCACCCAAGCGGCCAGCGCTGGTCTTGCCCAGGGCTTTGGTCAAGCGGTACTCAATATTCTGCTGATGATTGTCATGATCACCGTCAACCTGGGGATTGTGAATTTGCTGCCTCTGCCTGCGTTGGACGGGGGACGGCTGTTGTTTTTAATTTGGGAAGGGGTGACCCGGAAACCAGTGCCTCCCAAGTATGAAGGGTATGTTCATGCTGCGGGATTTGTGCTGCTTTTGGGTTTGATGGTGGTCATTGCCTTCAACGATGTGTTCCGCATTTTGGGCGGATCGTAAAGAAGGTCCCAGTGGACCTTGCATAAAACGCATAGGACGCCTGCCGGAATTGTCCGCAGGCGTTCCCAATCTGTAAGGGAAAGGAGCAGGGTCATGGAACGGAGAAAATCCAAGCAAGTGATGGCGGGAGGCGTAGCCATTGGAGGGGGTGCCCCGATAACGGTGCAATCCATGCTCAACGTGCCTTCCACGGACCTGGAGGGCAGTGTGGCTCAGGCGGTCCGGCTGGAACAGGCGGGCTGTCAGATTCTGCGGGCGGCAATTCCCAACCGAGAGGCGGTGGCGCTGATCCCTGCTATCAAGGAAAAGATTTCCATTCCCTTGGTGGCGGATATCCATTTTGACTACAAGCTGGCTTTGGAGTCTGTGGCAGCGGGTATTGACAAGATCCGCATCAACCCCGGCAATATCGGGGACGATTCCCGGGTAAAAGCTGTGGCAGATGCCTGCCGGACCCATGGAATCCCTATTCGGGTAGGGGTCAATTCCGGTTCCCTGGAAAAACACATTTTGGCAAAGTACGGTGGTCCCACACCAGAGGCACTGTGTGAAAGCGCCCTGTACCATGTTTCCTTGTTGGAGAAATTTGATTTTACAGATATTGTCATCTCCCTGAAGGCCTCTTCGGTGGACTTGACCGTGCGGGCTTACGAGCTCATTGCCGGAAAATGTGACTATCCCCTGCACCTGGGAGTGACGGAGGCTGGCACTGCCCGGATGGGTTTGGTAAAGTCCGCCATCGGGATTGGCAGCCTGTTGCAGAGAGGGATTGGAGATACCATACGAGTTTCCCTGACCGCAGACCCTGTGGAGGAGATCCGGGCAGGGGAGGACATCCTCCGGGCTCTGGATTTGAAGGGAGGAGTCCAGTTTGTTTCCTGTCCCACTTGTGGACGGACACGGATTGATTTGATCGGGTTGGCCAGTAAGGTGGAGAAGGCCCTGGAAGGATGCCAGAAAGACATCACTGTGGCAGTGATGGGCTGTGCGGTAAATGGTCCTGGCGAAGCCCGAGAAGCGGACATCGGCGTAGCGGGAGGAGAAGGAGAAGGCCTTCTCTTCAAGAAGGGAAAGATCCTGAGAAAAGTTCCGGAAGACCAGTTGCTGGCGGCTCTTCTGGAAGAAGTGGACAAGCTGTGAGGTAAAAGCGCGTTGAATACGTTGGGGAATTTCTTTCAAAAGGAATTGAATGGCCAAAGCATTTCCCAGGAATTGCGTGACGGGGAAATCATCGGCCTATGGCTGAACCGGGAGGACCGCTCTGTGCGGATTGCCGCCCGGTTTCCGGCTCTTGTGGACTATGGGGATCTGAAAAAACTGGAGCGCCTGTTGGAAGGGCCGGTGTTTGGGCTCAGTCGGGTGCGGATTGAGCCTCATTTTCCCGAGGAATTGTTTTCCGGTGCTTGCATGCCCTCTCTGGTGGCAGCGCTCAAGGAACAGGATGCCACGTTAAACGGCACCTTCAATCAGGCGGAAGCTGTGTATCAAGAGGGAAAACTTTCCATCCGTCTGGCACATGGGGGATATGAGCTGCTGGCTGCCCGGAATACGGACGTAAAGCTGAAAACCTTGATTCAGGAGTGGTTTGGCATCCACTGTCCGGTGGAATTTGTAGGGCGGCTTTCCGTAAAGGCGGGAGAAGCCAGTCTGTTGGAAAAAGCCCAGAAGGACCAGGTGCGGCGCCAGCGGGAAGCTGTGGTGCGAGAAATGGAGGAGTACGAAGAGGCCTTGAAAGAGCAGGCCAGCCGACGTCAGGTGAGTGTCCGGGACGAGTCCACTCTTTTGCCCACCATCGTGCCGGAAACTGCCAAACCGGTGTTGGGATCGGTTCCCCGGGGAAAACTGGTTCCCCTGAAAGAAGCGGCTTTGGACATGGGGAACATTGTGGTTTGGGGAGAGATTTTCTCTTTGGAATCCAAGGAGACCCGGGATAAAACCCGGAAGATTTACTCCATCGATATCACCGATTATACAGGGTCCATCACCTTGAAGCTGCTTCAGGACGCACAGGATACGGCGGCCTTGGACAAGTTGAAAAGCGGCACCAGTGTGCTGGTTCGGGGCGCCTTGGAGTATGACAAATACGACCGGGAAAATGTGATGCGTCCCCGGGCCATTGCCACGGTGGATCAGGTAAAGGTGGTGGACGATGCTCTGGAAAAGCGGGTGGAGCTGCACCTGCATACCAGTATGTCCGACATGGATGGCATGACGCCGGCCTCTCAGCTGATCAAGCAGGCCCATCAATGGGGTCAGAAAGCGGTGGCCATCACGGACCACGGGGTGGCCCAGGCATTTCCGGAGGCCATGAATACCGTAGAAGCCATCCGGAAGGAAGATCCGGACTTTAAAGTGATTTACGGCATGGAGGCCTATTTTGTCAACGACCTGGTGCCTGCCGTGGAGGGGGAAAACGCCCAGCCCCTGACCCAGGATTTCATCTGCTTTGACCTGGAGACCACCGGCCTGAGTGCTCAGCATGATAGGATTACGGAAATCGGTGCCGTGCGCATTCACAACGGGGAGATCACCGACCGGTTTGACACCTTTGTGGATCCGGAGCGGCCCATTCCGGAAAAGATCACTCAGCTCACCTCCATCACGGACGAGATGGTAAAGGGTGCCCCCAAGGAAGCGGAAGCCCTGGAACAGTTTTTTGCATTTTGTGGAGAAGATGCGGTTCTGGTAGCCCATAACGCCTCTTTTGACGCGGGTTTTGTCCGTGCGGCGTTGAAGCGGCAGGGAAAGCCTTTTGAGAACACCTATATTGACACGGTAACCATGGCGCGGTCCCTATTGCCGGATTTGAAGAAAGCCACTTTGGATTCCGTGGCGAATTACCTGAAGCTCAAGCCCTTCCATCACCATCGGGCGGAGGATGACGCGGCGGTGCTGGGGGAAATCTTCCTGAATTTCATCGACCGGCTGCTGACCGACCGCCATATTGAGCGGGTGGACCAGATCAACGGGGCGCTGGCGGGAGGAGACCCCAAAAAGCTGCGCTCTTACCATCAGATTTTGCTGGTGAAAAATCACACCGGTCTGAAAAACCTGTACCGGTTAATTTCTGAAGGCCACTTGAACTATTTTTACCGTCATCCCCGTACGCCCAAGAGTTTGCTCAACAAGTACCGGGAGGGACTGCTGGTAGGCAGTGCCTGCGAGGCGGGGGAGCTGTTCCGGGCGGTGGTCAAAGGGGAATCCTTTGAGACCCTTTGTAAAATCGCCTCTTATTACGACTATTTGGAGATTCAACCCATTGGGAACAACATGTTTATGGTGCGCAATGGGGAGACCGATGTGGAGGGGTTGCGGGAGTACAACCGCACCATTGTAAAGATCGGGGACAAATTGGGAATCCCGGTGGTGGCCACCTGCGACGTGCACTTTAAGGATCCCAAGGACGCAGATTTCCGAAAGATCATTATGGGAGGTCGGGGATTTGACGACGCGGATCAACAAGCTCCCCTGTACATGCGCACCACCCCGGAAATGCTCAAGGAATTTGAGTATTTGGGGAAAGAGAAAGCCTTTGAAGTGGTGGTGAAGAACCCCAACCGGATTGCCGATCAAATGGACTATATCCGTCCGGTGCCCATGGGCAATTTCCCGCCCTTCATCGAAGGGGCTCAGGAACAGTTGATTTCCATTACCTGGGAACGGGCCAAGGCACGGTATGGAGATCCCCTGCCCAAGATTGTGGAAGACCGGCTCAACAAAGAGCTCAACTCCATTGTGAAGCACGGGTTTTCCGTGCTGTATATGACGGCCCAGAAATTGGTGGCAGACTCGGAAGCCCACGGATATTTGGTGGGATCCCGTGGTTCGGTGGGTTCCTCCTTTGTGGCCAGTATGTCGGGTATTTCCGAGGTAAACCCCTTGGCGCCCCACTACATCTGCCCCAACTGCAAGCACAGTGAATTTATCACCGACGGCAGTATCGATTCGGGCTTTGATTTGCCTCCCAAAGATTGCCCGGACTGTGGCACCCCCATGGATCGAGATGGTCACACCATTCCCTTTGAAACCTTCCTTGGCTTTGACGGAGACAAAGTTCCCGATATTGACCTGAACTTTTCCGGTGAGTATCAGACCGGCGCCCACCGGTACACGGAAGTGCTCTTTGGCCGGGACAACGTGTTTAAAGCAGGTACCATTGCCACAGTGGCGGACAAGACCGCCATGGGCTATGTGCGAAAATATCAGGAAGAGCGCGGGGTCACCTTCCACAAGGCGGAGGAAAAGCGACTCGCTATGGGATGTACCGGTATCAAGCGAACCACAGGCCAGCATCCCGGCGGTATGATCGTTATTCCTCGGGGCATGGAGGTCTACGATTTCTGTCCTGTGCAGCACCCTGCAAACGATCAAAAATCGGATAATATCACCACCCACTTCGACTTCCACTCCATCCACGACAATGTGTGTAAGCTGGACGAGCTGGGACACGATGTGCCCACCATTTACCGTTACTTGGAAGACTACACCGGTATCCCCGTGATGAAAGTTTCCATGAGCGATCCGGAGGTCATGTCCCTGTTCAATTCCCCGGCCGCTCTTGGGGTGACGGAGGAAGACCTGGGAGGAATCAAGACCGGCACTTTGTCCCTGCCGGAACTGGGCACCAACTTTGTCCGGGGGATGCTGGAGGAATCCAAGCCCACGAAATTCTCCGATCTGCTGCAGGTTTCCGGTCTGTCTCACGGCACCGACGTGTGGCTGGGCAACGCCCAGGATCTGATCCGGAATCACACCTGTACCATTTCCGAAGTGATCGGTACCCGTGACAGTATCATGACTTATCTGATGAATAAGGGTCTAGACCCCAAGATGGCTTTTAAGATCATGGAAATTGTCCGGAAAGGCAAGGCCACTAAGCTGCTGACCAAGGAACATATTCAGGCCATGAAGGACCACAATGTGCCCCAGTGGTATATTGATTCCTGTTTTAAGATCAAGTACATGTTCCCCAAGGCCCACGCGGCAGCTTACATGATTTCCGCATTGCGGCTGGGGTGGTACAAGGTCCATCGTCCTCTGGAATATTACGCAGCCTACTTTACCGTGCGCAGCGACGATTTTGACGGAGCCACCGCCGTGCGGGGCAAGGAAGCTGTATTCCGGAAAATGAAAGATCTGGATACCAAGATCAAGAACCGGGAAGCCTCTGCCAAAGAGGAAGGGGAATTCGGCATGCTCCAGATCATCAATGAAATGCTTGCCCGGGGGATTGAGCTGTTGCCGGTGGATCTGTACCGTTCCGACGCCCGGAAATTCCTGGTGGAAGAGGGAAAAATCCGGTTGCCCTTTTCTTCTCTGGGAGGAGTGGGAGACGCCGCTGCTTACAGCCTGCAAGAGGCCCGAAACCAGGGAGGAGAGTACATCTCTGTGGACGATCTGCAGAGCCGTGCGAAGGTGTCCTCTGCTGTAATCGATACCCTGCGGGAAGTGGGCGCTTTGAAGGATCTGCCGGAAAGCAGCCAGACCAGTCTCTTTTAAGGGTTGACAAAATCGATTTCTTACATTATCATAGTAGCACACTAAAGCGAGGAAGGGGGCGGCCCAACCCCAAGAAGGAAGGGCCATCTGCTTTTATGAAGACATACAGCAAGATCACACCGGAGGGAACTCGAGACCTGCTTTTTGAAGATTGCCGGGCCCGCCGGGAAGTGGAAGCCAGGCTAGCCCGAATCTTTACCCTGCGCGGGTACCGGGAAGTGATCACGCCGGGACTGGAGTATTACGATGTGTTTAACCTGGCGGGAGCGGCGATTCCCCAGCAGGAGATGTACAAGTGCACGGACAATCACGGTCGTCTGATTGTGTTCCGTCCAGACACCACCCTGCCTATTGCCCGGATGGCGGCTTCCCGGTTACAGGGTCACGAAAAGCCTTTGCGGCTGTTTTACAACCAGAGCATTTACCGGAACCGTCCGGATTTGTCCGGTCGGAGCAACGAATCCGCCCAGATGGGCATTGAGCTCATGGGAGCGGGGGGAATTCGGGCAGACCTGGAAGTGATTGCCGCGGCGGTGGAAGCCCTTTCCCAGTGCGTGCCTGATTTCCGGATGGAGATCGGCCATGCCAGGGTCTTTCAAGCTCTGGCGGATCGGCTGCCCCTGTCCCTGGAAGCCAAAGAGGCTTTGCGGGGGACCATTGAAGCGAAAAACTACGCAGCCCTAGACGAACTGCTGGATCCCTTGGGAGACCTTCCGGCTGCTCAGGCCATGGGACAACTTCCCCGGCTCTTTGGAGGAGAAGAGGCCCTGGAGGAAGCGGAACGCTGGTTCCAGGACGGGGAGACGAGAGAGATCTTGGAATACCTGAAAAGCCTGTACGCGGCTTTGGGTCAATTGGGATTGGGCGACCGGCTTATGGTGGACCTGGGGCTGGTGCAGCGCAACGATTACTACACCGGTGTGGTGTTCAGCGCTTATGTGCATCAGCATGGAGACGCTGTGCTTTTGGGTGGACGCTACGACAGCCTTTGTGAAAAATTTGGAGATCCCATGCCTGCTGTAGGTTTTTCCCTGGATCTGGATGCTTTGGGCGGACTTCGTGCCGCTTCCCTGGAAGGGGAGGAACCGGCCCAGGTTTTGGTTTACGGGGAACCGGGATATGAGATTCAAGGCCAGAAGCTGGCAGGTTCTCTTTCCAATGAAGGGGTGTTGTGTGAAACCTCCGTCTGGGAAACGGAAGAAGAGACTTTGGCCTATGCCCGGCAGGCGGGTATTGCCAAGGTGATTTGCGTGGGAGAAACTCAGCGAGAAATTGACCTGACAGAAAGGGGGAATCTGTAATGGAGCCGCTTCGCATTGCCCTGACCAAAGGGCGGTTGGAAAAATCCACGGTAGAGCTTTTGGAACGGACGGGCATGGACTGCTCCCATTTGCGGGAAAAAGGGCGCCGGCTGATTCTTCCGGTGGGAGATGGTTCCCTTCAGGCAGTGCTTGCCAAGGCGGCCGACGTTATCACCTATGTGGAGCACGGCGTATGCGACATGGGCGTGGTGGGGAAGGACACCATCATGGAACATGGCAGCCACTTTTTTGAGATTCTGGACCTGGGGTTTGGCCGGTGCGGCTTTGCCCTGGCGGTGCCAAAGGGATCGGATTTCTACGGAGGATACCGGGTGAAGACCATTGCCACCAAGTATCCCAATGTGGCCCGGCGCTTTTTTGAAAGCAAGCAGATGGACGTGCGGATTATCAAGATCGAAGGTTCGGTGGAATTGGCACCTCTTCTGGGGCTGTCGGACGGCATTGTAGATATCGTGGAAACCGGGGCAACCCTTCGGGAAAACGGCCTGGAAGTAGTGGAACCTATCGCCCAGGTGTCGGCCCGTCTCATTGTGAATGCAGCCAGCTTAAAGCTGCGCAAAAAAGAGATTGAGGGTCTGGCTGCCCGGTTAGAAGAGGAGATAGCAAAGGGGGACCAAGGAAAATGATCAAAGTGGTGAAAGGAGACCGGCAAACTTGCCAGTCCTTTGTGGAGGATCTGAAAAGCCGGGTAGGGCAGACCTCACCGGAAATTGAGCAATCGGTCCGAGAGATTATCGAAACCGTCCGCACTGGCGGCGACGAAGCGGTGAAGGCATATTCTAAAAAGTTTGACGGCTGGACTCCGGAGCGGTTGGAGCTTTCCCGGCAGGAGATGGAAGAGCTGGCCAAAGGTTGCGATCCGGCATTTATCGCTGCCTTACATCGGGCTGCGGACAATATCCGTGCCTTCCATCAGCGCCAGAAACAGCAGAGCCGCATTGATCCCATGAGCAACGGGATCATCACAGGCCAGCGGGTTCGCGGCTTGCACCGGGTAGGTGTGTATGTGCCCGGAGGCACGGCTGGATATCCTTCCTCCGTGCTGATGAACGTGATTCCTGCCCAGGTGGCGGAAGTGGGAGAGATCGTTATGACCACGCCTCCCGGGCGCACCGGGAAACCGGATCCCAATATCCTGGCGGCAGCCCTGGTGGCCGGTGTGGACCGGGTGTTCCTGATGGGGGGCGCTCAGGCAGTGGCAGCTCTGGCTCTGGGGACGGAAAGCGTGCCCAAGGTGGACAAAATTGTGGGGCCTGGAAACATTTTTGTGGCCACGGCGAAGAAACAGCTGTACGGGGTAGTGGATATCGACATGATTGCCGGCCCCAGTGAGATTTTGATTGTGGCGGACGAATCGGCCAATCCCCGGTACCTGGCTGCGGACCTGATGAGCCAAGCGGAGCATGATCCCATGGCCTCTGCCATTTTGATCACTCCCAGCGAGGAGATTGCCCAGGCCACTGTGGAAGAATTGTATCGGCAAATGGAAACTCTTTCCCGGAAAGAGATCATTGCAAAGTCCATTGACCGGTTTGGCGGTGTGATCGTCTGTGAGAACATGGACGAGGCGGTGGATTTTGCCAATGAACTGGCGCCGGAGCATTTGGAAGTCTGCTGTAAAAATCCCTTTGATTACCTGGGGCGGCTGGACAATGCAGGTTCGGTCTTTCTGGGAAATTACGCGCCGGAACCTTTGGGAGACTACTATGCGGGGGCGAACCATGTGCTGCCTACGGGAGGTACTGCCCGGTTTTTCTCACCCCTGTCCGTGGATGATTTCATCAAGAAATCCAGTTTCATCTACTATCCCAAGGAAGAGCTGGAGAAGGCTGCCCAGGATATCATTCTCCTGGCGGAAACCGAAGAACTCACCGCCCACGCCAATTCCATTCGGGTGCGTGTAGAAGAGCCTCGTACATAAAAGGAGCCTGCCATGTATTCCCTCAACGATAAGATCAAAGATTTAAAGCCCTATGACCCGGTAGAGGGGGGCTATCGAATTCACCTGGACGCCAACGAGTCTTTTCTTCCTCTGCCTCAGGAGATCCTGCAGGAGTTGGGAGAGGCGTTACCCAAGGTGTCTTTCAACCGGTATCCGGACCCGGCGGCCAGAACATTGTGCCGTGCCTTTGGAAACTATTACGGGGTGTCGAAAGAAAACATTGTGGCCGGTAACGGCTCCGACGAGGTGATCACAGTGCTGTTTACGGCGTTTTTGCAGCGGGGAGAGGCTTTTGCCACCCTGGAGCCGGATTTCTCCATGTATGCTTTTAACGGATATCTTCAGGAGACCCGGCACATTGCCATTCCCAAAAGAGAAGATTACACCCTGGACGTGGACCTGATTTTGGAAACCTGCCGGCGGGAAAAGGTGCGGTTGCTGATTTTCAGCAATCCGGGAAACCCCACTTCGGTGGTATGTCCCAGGGAGGAAGTCCGCCGGTTGGTCCGGGGCATGGACGGTCTGGTGGTGTTGGACGAGGCCTACATGGACTTTTCTGACCAAAGCCTTCTGGGAGAATTCCAGGAGTATGACAATCTGTTGATTCTGCGCACCTGTTCCAAGGCTTTTGGAATGGCCTCTTTGCGGCTGGGCTTTGCAGTGGGTCAGAAGCGACTGGTGGACGCTGTGAAAGCGGTGAAATCTCCCTACAATGTGAATACCCTGTCCCAGACCCTGGGCGCTCTGGTACTTTCCCATCCGGAAGCTTTGGATCGGGCCAAAGAGCAGATTCTGGCGTCTCGGGATGCTCTCTGGACAGGTTTGGTGCAGTTGAGTAAGGAGTTTCCGGGGCGGTTCACGCTGCTGCCCTGCGCCACCAACTTTGCCACCTTGGTCATGGAAGACGGGGAAGCCCTGTTCCGGTATTTGGGCAAGCAAGGTACTTCCATCCGGTATACGGGAGGTCTGGTGCGGATCACCTGTGGAACGGAAGAAGAAAACAAGATTGTACTGGAACAAGTGCGGGACTATTGTTCCGGGAAAGGGGAATGAGTCCATGGAGCGGTATGCATCGATGCACCGGAAGACCACGGAAACGGAAGTTACAGTAGAGCTTTGCCTGGACAGCGGAGAGCGGAGCATCTCCACAGGGGTGGGTTTTTTTGACCATATGCTCAATGCCTTTGCGGTTCATGGAGGATTTGGCCTGAAAGTACAGACTGTCGGGGACTGGGAAGTGGATTGCCATCACACAGTGGAAGATACAGGAATTGTGCTGGGGAAAGCTTTTGCGGACGCTTTGCCCACCAAGCGAGGAATCAAGCGGTTTGGCCACGCTTTTATTCCCATGGATGAGGCACTGGCTTTTGCGGCGGCGGATATCAGCGGCCGGCCCTTTTTGGTCTTTCAAGGGGAATTCCCTCAAGAGCGAGTGGGGGATTTTGACACCTGCATGACGGAAGAGTTTTTCCGGGCCTTTGCCGTGAATGCGGGAGTTACGCTGCACCTGAAATGCGAATACGGGAAAAATTCCCATCACATGATAGAAGCCATGTTCAAAGCGGCGGCCCATGCTCTCCACGACGCCGTGGCCCTGGAGGAGGATCCGGCAGTGATTCTCTCTTCCAAGGGAGTCCTGTAAAAAGCGTGGGGAAAGAAGAGAGTGGGCAGAAGCCCAAAAGGAAAAATGAGGGGAGCGAGTACACATGATTCTTTTGCCGGCCATCGATCTGCACGAAGGAAAATGCGTCAGACTGTTTCGAGGAGATTACGACACAGCGGAAGTGGTGGCGCCGGATCCTCTGACCACCGCCAAAAAATTCCGGGAACAGGGGGCTCACTGGCTCCATATGGTGGACTTGGACGGAGCCAAAGACGGCAAACCCGTCAATTCCCAGTTGATTTTTGAAGTGGTGGAACAGACGGACCTCCATGTAGAAGTAGGAGGCGGCATCCGGGATATGGAGACGGTGGAGCAATACCTGTCTCGGGGAGTCAGCCGTGTCATTTTGGGTTCTGCGGCTTTGCGGGATCCGGAGTTTGTCCGAGAGGCAGTCCGGCGGTATGGAAAATCCATCGCCGTGGGCATCGACGCCCTGGATGGCAAGGTTGCGGCGGAAGGCTGGCTGGAGCAGAGCCAGGTGGACTATTTGGAGTTTGCCAAGACCATGGAGGACGCAGGGGTCCGTTACCTGATTTGCACGGACATCCACCGGGACGGAACTATGAACGGTCCCAACCTGGTGATGCTGGACAAGCTCAACCAGGCAGTGAATTGTCATATTATTGCCAGCGGTGGCGTGTCCAGCCTGCTGGATATTGTGAACCTGTATGATTTGGGCCTGTATGGGGCGATAGCGGGTAAATCCATCTATACGGGAGCGCTGGACCTTCGGGCCGCCATCAGCGCCTGCCGGAAGATTTCCGGAAAGGGAGCGCCCAAAGACATGCCGGAGGATGAGCTGGACCTGTATTTCCGCAAGTCGGACCTGATTCCCGCCATCATTCAGGACGACGATACTGAGGAAGTGCTGATGTTGGCCTACATGAACCGGGAATCCTTCCGGAAATCTCTGGAGACAGGGTATACCTGGTTCTACAGCCGCAGCCGGAAGACTCTCTGGAACAAGGGAGAGACTTCGGGCCACACCCAAAAGATCGTCAGTGTTTACGCAGATTGCGATGACGATACTCTGTTGCTGCGGGTCAAGCAGAAAGGGGCTGCCTGCCATACAGGGAGCCACAGTTGTTTCTTTAAAAAACTCCGGGGAGAAGATCCGGAGAAATCCTAAAGGAGAACGGAAATGGATATTCTACATGAACTTTACGAGACCGTGGAAAGCCGCAGAACGGAGCAGGCAGAAGGTTCCTACACCTGTTACCTATTTGAAAAGGGCCTGGATAAGATCCTGAAAAAATGCGGGGAAGAGTGCAGCGAGGTGATCATCGCGGCCAAAAACGGCAAAAAAGAAGACACCGTAGGAGAACTGGCCGACTTGTTGTATCATCTGACCGTCCTGATGGTCAATGAAAATATTCCTTTTGAAGAGGTGGAGGGAGAACTTGCCCGCCGCCATCAGAAACAGGGAAATTTAAAAACCTTCCATCAGGTGGACAAGAACACATGAGTCGGGAAGAACTGCTGCGTGTTTGGAGGGAAGAGGCCAGCAGAGGCATGTCCGGCTGGGACTTTTCCCATTTGGAGGGGCGTTATCAGGTAGATCCTCTTCCCTGGGAGTATCGAACCCGGGTAAAGGAATTCCTTCGGCCTGGTGTACGCTTGTTGGATCTGGGCACAGGAGGCGGGGAAGTCCTCATGAGCCTGGGGCATCCTCCAAAACTGATCAGCGTCACAGAGGGATGGGAGCCCAACCTGGAGCTGTGCCGGCGGAGGTTGGAGCCCTTGGGGGTTACCGTAAAGTCTTACGACAGCCAGCGGGGAGAACCGTTGCCCTTTGAAGACGACAGCTTTGATTTGGTCTTGGACCGCCATGAAAGCTATGACTTGCAGGAAGTGAGCCGAGTGCTGAAAAAGGGCGGTTTTTTCGTGACCCAGCAGGTGGGCGGGGAGAACAGCCTGCCTCTGGCCAAACGGCTTCTTCCCGGTTTTCAGGGAAATTATGTGGGTTTTAACCTGGAAAATGAACTGCCTAAATTCCGTCAGGCAGGGTTTCGGATTCAATACGGCAACCAGGCCTATCCCCGGGGAAAGTTTTTGGACGTGGGGGCAGTGTGTTTTCACGCCAGCGTCCTGCCCTGGGAATTTCCGGATTTCTCGGTAGACCGATGTGAGGGGGAGCTTTTTGCCCTCCAAGAGCAGCTGGAGAGTCAGGGTTTTGTACCCAACCAGGAACACCGGTTTATCATTGTGGCCAAAAACAGAAAGTAGGGAACGCCATGGAAATTCGTCCTGTAGACAGGGGAGAGCTGCCTCAGCTTTTGCAATTGTACCGTCAACTCCATGGAGAAGGTTGGCTGGAAGAGGGGCCAAAAGCTCAAGCTCTTTGGGAGACCATTTTGAAAAGCCCCGGCTACACAATTGTGGTGGCAGCAGAAGGGGGAAGGCTTTGGTCTACCTGTACGTTGTTGGTGGTTCCCAATCTGACCCATCAAGGGCGCCCCTACGGGGTGGTGGAAAATGTGGTGACCGATGCAGAACGTCGGGGCCAGGGACTGGCAGGGGCCTGCTTGGCATACGCCAAAGAATTGGCCCAAAAGGAACACTGCTATAAATTGATGTTGATGACAGGCCGGAAAGACGCCGCTACTCTGGATTTCTACAGGAAAGCGGGATACCGGTCCGACGAAAAGACGGCCTTTGTCCAGTGGCTGTAAAACGAAATAATGCCATAGAGGCCAGAAAAATGCTCCTCCTCGGATAGACGGTGAAAGGACCGTCTTCCGAGGGGGAGCATTTTGCGTTCGATGGAAATGAGATCCAGATTCCGCGAAAAAGCGTGTTATTCTTGGGAAAGACCCAAGAGTCTGGCCACCGCCTGGATATTTTCCCGTTCCACATTCTTGAGGCGCTGGGCTTTTTCCCGAAGCTGATCCCGACGGGACAAGGAGGCCACTGCCTGATCCAAGGCCGCACACAGATTTTCCTGGGTCACATCTTCCAGTTCTACACAGCTTCCCTCTCCCAGGTATTTGAGGAAGGAGGCGATCTTGGGGTCATATCCCACCCCCACCAGAGGCACGCCGCTGAGGGAGGAGAAAATCAAACCATGAAGCCGCATGGAAACCACTGCTTCCATGTGACCAAGCAGTCCAATCAGCAATTCCGGTTCCGCCCAATCGTCCAAAATCACATAGGGAGCCTTCATATAGGGTACTACCTGATTGGCAGCCTGGGTGTCGTGGAAGATATTCAGGGAGAGGAACACGGGCTTGAGCCCGTATTTTTCATAGGCAGCATCCGCACAGGCGGCCAAAGCGGGAGCCTTTTCCCCAAAGTCGTGCCAGGTTCGCAGCATGAGGCAGAGGTACTTTTCGCCGGGCTGGAGGCCGTGTTTTTTCATATAGACCGCCACGTCCTCTTCCGGAGAGGGTGTGAGGACCAAAGCGGGGTCGGAGCAGAGAAGAATTTCCGGATGGCTGACCCCAAAGCTTTTCAGTTCTTCGGCAGAATCCCCTTCTCGAAGGGTGATGGTATCCACAGAGCCATCCAGGACCTTTTTCACCAGGCGGACATTTTTTTCTCCCCGAACGGGACCAATTCCACAGCCGTACATATCCACCTTGTTTCCCAAAAGCTTTGCCAGCCACAGGGTAAAGAGGTAATACCAAAGACTCCGCTGGCTGGTGACATTCTGAATCAAGGTGCCGCCCCCGTTGATATAGAGTTGGGACTTGCCCATGGCAGCCACCATTTTCGGCAAATTAAAGGTGTAGAAGGAGTTGACCCGGTACCGTTTCTTGACGCTTTCGGTGTTTTTGGCCAAAACCGTGATGGGCATAGAGTCGTCCAGTTCCTTGACCGATTGGATGATGGATTTTAAAATGGCGTCGTCGCCGGCATTGCCGTGGCCATAAGCTCCGCAGATAATGGCACCATCTCGTTTGCGGCTTTTTTGGCGAGCATCCCGTTTCAGGATACTCTCATAAATTTCCAGCTGATGCTCTACCATGCGGTCAATGGAAAATTCCCGGGAGGCTTTTTCGTAGATCCGTTCGCCAAAGGTCTGGCGAAGCTGGGCATCGTTTGCCAAGGTCAGCAGGTGCTGGGCCAACTGTTTTTCATCCCCAGGCTCAAAAATCAGACCGTTGACCCCGTCGTCAATGAGCACCGGTACGCCGCCTACATTGGAGGCAATGGTGGCTCGATGCATCCGGGTTCCCTCGGTGAGAGCATAGGGAAAAGTCTCGGAGAGGGAGGTGAGCAGGTTCATGTCGATGGCGTTGTAGAAGGAGTTGATGTCATTGAGCCAGCCAGCAAAGCAAACCCGGTCGGCAATGCCCAGATCTTTGGCCATCTGCTCCAGTTTTTGCCGGTCTTCCCCGTCTCCCGCCAACATCAGTTTCAAATGGGGGTTCTGGGAGCTTGCAATTTTTACGGCCTTGAGCAGGGTAGGAATGTCCTTGACAGGAGAAAGCCTGGCCACAATGCCGGCAATGACATCCCCTTCCTGGTATTGCATTCCGACGGATTTCAAAAACTCCTCTTTAGGCACGCAGTGAATGGGTGTTTTAAAGTCAATGCCGTTATAGATGGTGTAGATCCGATCCGCAGGGAACCCTCGGTCGATGAGAATATCGGTCATGGGATCGGAAACACCGATATAAAAGTTCACCCGACGAAGAGCCACCATGTTGGTTGCTCCATAGGAGAGCATGGCCACGGGACGACCCAGGTAATCCAGACGGTAGTCGCTGTGAACAGTGGTGACCACAGGGGCACCCAAATGTTTTTTAATCAGATTCCCCATGAGATTTCCCCGGGCGCCGTGGCAATGGATGATATCCACTTTCTGGCCCTGGAGAAGGCGCTTGAGTTCTTGGAGGCCCACCAAGGGATTTCCGGATTCGATCACTTGGATGGGAATTCCCATTTTTTCAGCGTCGTCGGAAAACTCTCCCCGGCGGAAGCAGAAAAGTTGGGCATCGATAGAGTGGTTCAATTCTTTCAGCAAGTTGAGCACATGGGTTTTGGCGCCGCCGGTATCGCCGCCGCCGATCAGGTGGATGACACGCATGGGGTTCCTCCCGAACCTTGCCCGAAGACCGGGCGTATTTTGACAGGAAATCAATGAATCAAAGTAATTCTCTCAAATAAATTATTATATAGGATCTTTGGCCGGGGCGCAAGGCATCCGGTGAAATTCCTCCAGGAACCAGATATCCTGGGCCACAAATTCCTTGCCATTCAGGTAAGCCAGAGAGCCGGCATCCGTTTGAAAGTCAAATTGCAGCTTGTAAGAATAAAGCGCCTGGTAGGGAAATCCGGTTCGTTTGTTCACGGCGTTTTTTCCGTATTTTCCATCTCCGGCCAAGGGGTGACCAATGGAGGCGAAGTGGGCCCGGATCTGATGGGTGCGCCCGGTGAGCAACTCCACTTCCACCAGGGTGAAATCCCGGCGCTCTTCCAGAACACGATACCGTGTTCGGATACTCTTGGCACCGTCCCTGGGTTTTTTAGAGATGTAAACCCGATTTTGTGACTCGTTTTTTTCCAGGTAGCCGGTGAGCAAACCTTCCCTAGGATGAAGATGGCCGCACACGACGCAGAGGTAAAACTTGTGCATTTCCCGATCTTTCACTTTCTGATTCAGAACCCGCAGTGCTTCGGCATTTTTAGCGGCCATGACAATGCCGCCGGTGTTCCGGTCAATTCGGTTGACCAGGGCAGGGGCAAAGGCATTTTCCTGCTTGGGGTCATATTCCCCCTTGTCATATAGGTAATGGCGGACCCTAGCGATGAGGGAGTCAAAGTGGTAATGCTCGTCCGGATGAACGATGAGGCCAGGCTTCTTGTCCAAGATCATAACATTTTCGTCTTCGTAAAGGAGATTGAGTTTATTGGGAGCCTTGAGAAAATCCTCTTCCCGCTCTTCTTTCTGGAAAAATTCCTCTTTCAGGTACAGGGATACCACATCCCCTTCCTGCAGCCGGGTGGAAATCTCGCAACGCTTGCCGTTGACCTTGATATCCTTTTTTCGGATACATTTGTAAAGCATGGCCTGAGGCAGGTTGGGATAGGCTTTGGTGAGGAACTTGTCCACACGCTGGCCGGCGTCGTTTTTCTGGATGGTTACTTGCCGCAAGGGCATAGGGAAGACTCCTTTCAGGGATGGCGTTTGGAGCGGTGAAAGCTGAAGAGACAGGCGGGAAGAGAGAGCACAATGCCGATCCCCAAAGCGATGGCCACGGCAATTTTGATAGTTTCCAAACCTTTAAAGAGGGCCTGGGTGTTGTCGCTCATAAACAGGTGATAACCGGTGTAATAGATGCCGGCGCCGGGAACCAGCGGGAAGATGCCGGTGATCAGGAAGACTGTAACCGGGGCTTTTCGCAGGAAGGCAAAGAAACGGGAAAACCATGCCAAGGCCACTGTGGCAAAAAAGGAAGCGGTGACTACATCGATGCCAAAGTCCGTACAGACCAGGTACACCAGCCAACCGATTCCCCCTGTGATCCCACAGCAGAGATACTCTTTTTGAGGGGTATGAAAGATGATGGCAAAGGCGATGGTTGAAACGAAGGCCACGGCAGTTTGAAAGAGCCAATACAAAAGGGTTGGGAGATCGATCACAGAAGCACACCTCCCATCAGCAGGGAAATGACCTTGACCACAACGCCTACACCGATGGCGATACACCCGCCCACCAACAGGGCGTCGAACATGCGGATGGTGCCGCTGAGGTAGTCGCTGTGGAAGAAATCCCGGATGGAGGTAGTCAAAGCCACACCCGGCACCAGACGGATAATGGACCCGATGATGATCTTGTCCATATGGTGGCCCACTCCCAAAAGCAAAAGCCCAGCCCCACATAGGGTGACAAGGGCACTGGCGGACAGATTGGTGAGAAACTTGGACATATTCTGTTTTGTAGTCCAATAGAGGTAGAGTTCCAAAACAAGGCCGCAGAAGAAGGCGGTGAGGGCGTCTAACCCATCTCCGCCAAACAGGTAGCTAAAGCAAGCGCTACCCACGCCGCAGGCGAAGGTGGCCAAAGGCAAAGGAGAATAGGGAATGGATTGGATGTTTTGGAGAATGGAGAAGGCTTCTTCCACCGAATGGCGTCCCTCCTCGATTTCTCTGGAGAGTTGATTGACAGCGCTGATGCGGCCCAGATGGGTGGTGGTGCTGGGAATATGTTTTAATTCTGCGGAATGTTCCGTGCCGCCTTCCTGGCCGATGGCAAAGATGGCGTTGGTAAGCACATACACGTTGAATTTGTCCACATGATACGCTCGCGCAACCCGTTCCATCGTTTCCTGAACCCGGGAGATTTCCGCTCCGTTGCGCAGGAGGGTTTCCCCCATTTGGAAGGAAAGCTCTAAAATGCTGTGATCCTCGCCCATGGCAATCCTCTTTTCTCAGGAATCTTTATCTTGTTAATGGTAAACGAACCGGGGGAAGATGTCAACCTTTCCGGGGGGAAATGGGCGGGGAAAACCATTAAGACTGAGAAAAGAAAACAGAGGATGCACAAAATGATTTGTCAAAATTAGAAAATAATATTCTTTCTAATCTGGAAACTTTATGGTATAATTCCAAATGAAAGGGAATGGGCCTTTTGGGAAAAGAGGGGAACAGACGTGAAAAGAGGAAAACTCTGTGGAAGTCTGCTGATTTGTGCTGCTTTGGTCTTTTTTTGCGGGATGACGCTGGAAGGGGCTGGTTTTTCCCCAGCCCTCAATGTGCAGATAGGGGAACGGGGAGATACGGTAGAAGTGTCGTTGCCCTACGACGGAACCTTAGGACCGGTGGCTGCTTTTCGTGTGCAAGTGGAGTATGATCCGGAGGCGCTGGAATATCTTCGTCCCAGTTTTGGGGAGACGGTCGCCATGGGGACCACTACCACGGTGGCCGATGACGGCTTGATTCAAAGTGTTTTCACGGCCTCTGACGGGGATTCCTGCCTGACACAATGGGAGGAAACCATTACCTACCAGTTTCGGGTGCGGGAAGAAGCGGTTGGAGGATTGCAGAGTATTTCTGTATCTGTATTTGAGATAGCCAGCCCAGATGCTCATTTCCTGGGAAATGACAGGAGCGAGACTCTCCAGTTTACCATTCCTGATCCGCCCAGTTCCGATGCTAGACTGTACTCCTTGCAACCGGAAACAGGGGAATTGGATCCAACATTTTCCCCGGACTGTCTCTCCTATTTTGTAACCGTACCCTACGATGTGACCACCATGACGTTTCAAGCAGAGGCGGCAGAGGGCGCCATATTCCGTGTAAACCGAAAGAATCTCGGTTCTGGCGGAAGCGATACTGTCTTTCAAATCACTGTCACTGCGGAGGACGGGGAGACAAAACTGATTTACCAGGTAACTGTGCATAGAGAGGAAAAAGAGGAAGATCCGGAAAGTACTGACGCCAGGCTACTTTCTCTGATTCCTGCGGCGGGGACCCTGAGCCCTGCCTTTTCGCCGGACATTCTTTCCTACACCTTGACAGTTCCCTACGAGGTAACCACAATGACTTTCACCGCAGAAGCGGCGGAGGGGGCCCGGTTCTGGGTAAATCGGAAGAACTTGGATTCCGGTGGCAGCGACACTCTATTTAAGATTACCGTCACCGCAGAAGACGATGAGACAAAACAGATCTACGAGGTGACTGTCCACCGGAATGAAAAAGAAGAAGGTCCTGCCGACAGCACAGATGCCAGGCTTCTTTCCCTGATTCCCGCGGCGGGGACCTTGAGCCCCACCTTTTCGCCGGATATTCTCTCTTACACCTTGACGGTCCCCTATGAGGTGACCACCATGACTTTCACCGCAGAAGCGGCGGAAGGAGCCCGATTCTCAGTGAACCGGAAGAACCTGGGTTCTGGTGGCAGCGACACTCTATTTAAGATTACCGTCACCGCAGAAGACGACGAGACAAAACAGATCTATGAAGTGACCGTCCACCGAAACGAAAAGGGATCCGCAAATACCGCTTCTTCCAGTTCACACACGTCCTCATCCGGATCCAATGAAAGTTCAGGATCTCATTCCTCAGGCGGATCTGGAGATGCGTCTTCGGAAAAAGACACCCAGGGTGCAGGGGAAAAAGCTGCAGAATCGGAGGAAAAGTCCCAGGCCGTGCCGGTAGCAGTGGTATCTGAGCCCATGGATGGAACCGGTGGGGCAGGGGAGTTGTTGGAAGGGACCGATGCTTCCGAGCAGATCTCTTTAAACGAGGAGAACACCTCCGTATTGCCTGGGTTCCTGGTGCTGTTGGGATTTAGCTTATTTGGATTCCTTTCCGGTCCATTGTCCAAATGGTTGGCCAAGCGATTCCCGGACGAGAAATCCCCAGATGAACCGGAGAATCCTGGACCGTAAGCCAGAAAAACCTCCTTCGCCGAAAGCAGCGGAGGAGGTTTTTTCATTTCTTTTTAGAGCGGCGCAGACGTTTCTGAACTCGTACATCGCGCCCTAAAAACTCCAGTTTTCCATAATAGCCCGTGATTCTGGAAGCGAACCGTTCGCTGTAGCGATCTTCCAGCTCTTTCAAGGAGAGGTTTGTGCTGATGATGGTGGGTTTATCGGCCAGCATCCGCGCATTGACGATATTGTAGAGGGCGGCGTTTACATAGGCGGAGGGAAACTCCGTGCCCAAATCGTCCAGGATCAGCAAATCGCAATCGATCAATTGGGCGTTGGTACCCCCATCCTCTGGAATATCTCGATCGAAGCGTTCTTTTTCCAAGGCCACCGCGAAACTTTGGGCGGAACCATAAACGACTCCGAACCCTTTTTCGATGGCTTTGGCGGCAATGGCCAGGGAGAGGTGGGTTTTCCCCAGTCCGGTGCCCCCCTTGAAGAGAAGGCTGGGGGAGTTTGCCCGGAATTTTTCCCCATAGCTTTTGCAGGCCCGGAAGACTTTTTCCATTTGGGCGTATGTGCGGTCATCATCCTTGTAGTATTCCAGGGAAAATTTATCAAAGGAACAATTCTCCAAAGGCACGCTCATGCTGAGTTTTTCGAAGGCCAAGTTCCGCTGGATAGACCGGAGACAACTGCACATGTGGCCATCCACATAGCCGGTGTCCCGGCATTTAGGACACTGATATTGAGGAGTCACGTCGGCCTCGGTGAGATTGAACTCCGAAAGCAGCCGATTGTATTCCGCTTTTAAAGACAGACCCCGGTCACGGAGTTTTTCAATTTCTCCTCGAACGTCTCCTCCGTTGAGGACCGCCCTGGCAGCGCCGGCAGCATTGGAGGCCATCTCGTTTTTAATTTCCCGGGCACGGGGGCACTGGGCGTAGAAAGCTTCCCGTTTTTCCTCTGCGGCGGATTCCGCCTGCTGCCTGCGGTGTTCCAATTCCAGGCAGGCAACCTGATAAATCTTTTTTCCATATCCCATGGTTTACAGCTCCTCAGGCAAATCGAAGAAGCTGATTTTCTCCAGTTCTTCGATGTCGTAGGTTTTGTTGTCTTCCCGTTCTTCCCGCTTTTTAGAATCCCACTGTTCCAATTCTTGCAAGTTTCGGATTCCTTGTTTCTGCCAGCTTTCCAGAATTTTATTGATATAGCTGACGTTAAACTTGCCGGTGTTATCGGCGCAACGTTCGTAGGCGGCAGTGAGCATTTCGGGAGTAAATTTCCACTGGTAGACCCAACGATAGGCGGCTTCCTCCTCCCGCTTGGTAGGGGAGCGTCTGGGAAGACCTGCGGCAGATTCCACCTTGGCCCAAGCCTGGCGTCGTTCGTTGAGTTCTTGGAGTTTTCTTTCAGCGGCGTCCAGGGTGAAAATTCCATTTTCCGCCCAGTCCCTTGCCACGGAGTCAATATAGGAGGTGCCGGTTTTCCCAACGTCCTTGGCATAGTGCAGAAGCATGACCACCACTTCTACCGGTAGGCCATAATCATCGCAGATAGTCAGCAATTCGGAGGTCATGGCAGGGGAGAGGGGTTTTCCCAAAGTAGCTTCTGCCTCCTGCATTAAATACCGGATTTCCTCGGACTCCCCAATGCGCGCAGCCAAATGAAGGGTGTCCGGTTTGACCATTCGTTTCCGCTGGGGAAGCCGCTGAGCAACGGCGGGAGCGGGGGAAACAGGTGCAGGAGAAGGGACAGTGTTTTCCTGGGGGACGGGAGAAAGGACGCCGTCGTGTTCAGAAATAAGGCCAGCCTTTTGCCAATACTCCAGAGCGTCCAAGGCACTGTCCTGGGTCATCCCCAAGGTTTCAGCCAACTCTTCCGGAGACACTGTTTCACCTCCGTGGCGCAGCAACCACAGGATGACCTGGAGCTGTTCTTTTCCGGCCAACTTCAAATGCTGATCTACCAAAGCGCATGGAACGGCAAAAACACTGTTCCACGGGCCCAAATCCAATCCATACTTCATCCAGGGGTCCCCCTTTCCATTGCAAATCCCATTGTCTGGGGGATATTATAGCACAGAATCCACGGGGAAAAAAGTGGGACTTTTATCTTGACAGTTCCTCCCCTTTTCTAGTATAATAACTAGGCGCTGAAGAAACGCTGTGTGAAACGGGGAGAGGGAAGAGTTTTCCGTTTCCGGATGCATGGGGATCCATTACGGATGGCGCATGAGGAAAAGTGTGCTGGCATAGCTCAGTCGGTAGAGCAGCTGATTCGTAATCAGCAGGTCATTGGTTGTCGCTAAGGGTGAACAACCGGGAAGAAACACGTTGGGCCTCCAGTTGCAGTCTCAACAGGCAAACAGATTGAAAAAAGTGAATATGCTGGAATAGCTCAGTTGGTAGAGCAGCTGATTCGTAATCAGCAGGTCGCGTGTTCAAGTCACGTTTCCAGCTCCATGAAAAAGTCCAGGAATCATGCGGGTTCCCGGGCTTTTTTGTATTCGCGGAATATTCTCTTTTATGCTTTATAAGAAATAAGAAACAACCCCAAAGTCGTTTTCCAATGTGCTGATGACTCCGTCAAAGTCCTTTTTCGTCCCGTGTGTGGCCCAGAAAGGCGGGTGAGGACACCAACTGGGGGTTGGGACCCGCAGACCAGAAGAAAGCCCCCAAAAGCCAAAATTCTCGGTTTCTTCAAAGCGTTTTTCTGTTTTGGTATATTTTTAGGCAGCGCAGGGTGATATAATAAAAATAGGCGAAAGCCCAATACCACAGCATTCCGGTGAGGATCACACCCTGTGTGACCTCAGGCATTCATGAGCCCCGCGAATCAATATAAAATATTCCACTGCAGGTGGATCCCATGAAAGTCCACAGTATTTGGCGCTGTGCCGGCAGCGTGGTGTGGCCCTTCCGCGATGCGGAAAGGAAACAACTTGAACCAAGTAGAGATCCTCTACGAAGGTGAAACTATATCAGTGCCAAAGGAGGTCGCGGACTTTCTGGAGCAGGATCGGAAGCGGGCGGCAGCTCAGGACAAGCGGGACGAGAGGCATCTTAGTAAAAGCGAGTTTGAAACGGTGCTGTCCTGTATGGCCAGTTGTGCGTCTTTGGAAGAATCTGTGCTCCGAAGCCTCCAGCTTAAAAATCTGCGGGAAGCTGTGAAAGCCCTGAGGGAAGAGGATCAAAAGCTCATCTCTCTCCGCTACGACAGCGAACTGACCATGGAGGAAATGGGGAAACTCCTGGGTGTTTCCAAAATGGCAGTATCAAAGCGACTGAAGAAACTTCACCAAACCCTGAAAAGCTCTGTCGAATGACAGGGCTTTTCGCCTGTTATCTCATATTCGCTTTGGTAATATCCTCCCATAATGACCCACCATTTTCAGAGAAGCCCTTACCGGTTTCTCTTTTTTCTGTTTTTTAAACTTTTTGGTTTACAACCCCTTTCCAAGTGTCCTTATAGATGAAGGGGTGAAACAGCCCCTATAAGACTTGAGAAAGGAGGCAAACCATGAAGCAAAAACCATTGTTTACCGTGGACGGCGAAACGTTGACCACCACCCTGCTGCCGCCGGTACGGTTTGTGGTGGAGGACTTCCTCCCACAGGGACTGCACCTGCTGGCGGGAGCGTCTAAGATTGGCAAATCTTGGCTGGCTCTTTGGCTGTGTCTGCAGGTGGCGAAGGGGGAGAAGGTCTGGAATTTTCCCTCCAGGAGGGGGGATGTGCTCTACCTCTGTCTGGAAGATAACTACTCCCGTATCCAAAGCCGCCTGCTGGACATCACCGATACCGCTCCGGGAAATCTCCACTTCGCTACGGCTTCTGAAAAGCTGCGCTGTGGGCTGGAGCAGCAGATCCAGCAGTTCCTTGCAGGGCATACACATACGGTGCTGGTGGTAATCGACACCCTCCAGCGGGTCCGGGGAATGGGCGGGGACGCCAACGCCTATGCCAACGACTACCGGGGCCTGGAAGTGCTGAAGGCCCTGGCCGACAGCAATCATCTGGCCATCCTGCTGATCCATCACCTACGAAAACGGGAAGACGAGGACCCCATGAATATGATCTCCGGCACTATGGGGATCAGCGGGGCCACCGATTCCAACTTTGTTCTTCGCAAGGACAAACGCAGCTCCCGGACCGCCACCCTCTACTGTACGGGAAGAGATATCACCTATCGGGAGTTGAAAATCTCCTTCGATTCCCAGGCCCACCGCTGGCTGTTGCTGGACGACGGCGCCCAGGAAGAGCCCGTCCCCACAGCCCCTTTAGTGGTTCAGCTGGCGGAATTTCTCCGTGCCAAGAGGGAGTTTGCCGGCACCGCCACAGAGCTTTCCCAGGCGCTGGAGCCCTTCACGGGGGAAACAATCCTGCCCAACGTGCTCATGAAGCGCCTGATTCGTCACCGGGACCAGGTGGAGAAACAGGGCGTCCTTCTGGAAACCAGCCGGACAAGAGAGGCCCGACGCATCCACCTGTCCCTCCGTTGTGACGGGAGTGACGGCAGTGACGGGAAAAGTTCCACAGTCCCTGTATCAGATTTGTTGTCACAGCCGTCGCAGCTGTCACAGGAAAAGCGGGGAATGGGACCTGGGTAAAACATGCCCGTTAGGGCATGGCAAGTTTCGCCGCTGTGGTACGGCCGGGGCCTTGCCCCACCCGTTCTGCGGCAGAGTGGGCTAAGCCCGCACCCCTATTTTATAAAAAGGAGAGATATGGATCATGAATGATTTTACCCTTTTCAAAGCAAAGCAGGAAACTCTGGACTATGTGTTGTCGGAGATGGAAAAGACACTGGGAGAGCAGATGCCTCCTGCTCAGGCGGTGGCATCTTTCCTAGAGGATCCAGAGGGGGAAGCCCAGCTGACAGACCTCCAGCAGCTGGTCCTCATGGACAAGCTGCTGGAGTGGAACGAGATCAACGTCCGGGTAACCTCAGATCTTCTCCGCTATAAAATGATGAAACAGGCGGGGATTGTTCACTCTTTGGACGAGTTCCTGGAGCGATGTTACTCCGACAGTGAGGAGGAATGACCGTGACACGCAACAACTTTATCCGCGCCAGAGTGGCGGATTGGGAGAAGCACTTCATCCAGTCCAAGGCGAAGGAGGCGGGCCTTTCGGAAAGCGAATTCGTCCGCCGGGCTGCCATGAACAAGGACGTGACTGTCCTCCCAGGAGTGGATGAGCTGGTCCGGGAGCTCCGCTACCAGGGCAACAATCTGAACCAGCTGACGGTGATGGCCCGGCAGGGACGTATCAAGCTGGTGGACTTAGGTCCGCTCCTGGAGGTGTACCAAAGGACATGGCATGCGTTAAATTTGTTGCTGTCTCGCGTGGGCTGAGAGGTATCGTAGACTATGTGACCAACCGGGAGAAAACAAATGAATCGCTGATTTCCGGGGTGAACTGCCTGCCCCAGACCGCTGTGGAGGAATTCCAGGCGGTGAAGCTACGATTCCACAAGACAGAGGGGAGAAGTTATTACCACATTGTCCAGGCCTTCTCTCCCGATGATCCCCTGGACTTTGCTACTGCACATGAGATCGGCGTGGCCTTTGCCCAGTACTTCCAGGGATTCCAATGCCTGGTGGCCACCCACCAGAACACGGCACACATTCACAACCACATCATTCTCAACTCGGTAAACTTTGAAACGGGGAAGAAATTTCACCAGAGTGCAAGGGAGATGGGGCAAGCCAAAGAGTACTCCAACCAGCTGTGCAGGGAGCGGGGGCTTTCTGTCACGGAGGTGAAAGCAGCCCCATCTTGTATCCCCCGTTGGAAGCGGAAACTGCGGCAGGACATCCGATTTGCTATGGAAAACTCCCATACCCGAGAGGAATTCATCCATAGAATGGAAGCCATGGGGTATCGGGTGAAATGGGAGCCGGACCAGAAATATATCACCTACACTACGCCGGACAACATCCGCTGCCGGGACAGCAAGCTTTTCGATTCCACGCTCCTTCGGAAGAATCTGGAGAGCTACTTCGCCATGGGCGGGGCGGAGTATTTGGAAGATACCATCCAGGTTTCTGCAGACAGCGGTGTCAGTTTGGAGAATGCTGTGTGGGACTTTTCCTCTCTTTTGCAGGATCTGAACGAGGAGGAAAACGGATACCACTTGGAAACGGTTCACCACAGCCGGGAGGAGTTGGAGCATATCCTGGCGCGGGGCGGCAAGCTGGACCATACCCAGTACGCAGTGGACGAAGAAGAGGAATACGAACAGACCCATGGATTCTCTATGGGAATGTAACTGAGAAAGGAGAACACTACGAACCTTTTGATGCCAACGCTGTATACCAGCCACAACACGGTGATTCGAGGCGTGCGGTATATCACCCTCAGCGTCTTTCGGGGGGAGAAAAGTATTTTCGACAAGGTGGGAGAGATGATCGCCGGGGATGAGGCTCTGTCCTCTTTCCACAAAGAAGAGAAAGAACATTCAGTGAGTTACGGTATGGATAAAGAGGAGAAATAGGGGTATGGTGTGGGAAGGAAAGGAGGCAGCCCCCATGGAAAAACCGCAGGCCGCTATTTACTGCAGGCTCAGCCAGGACGATGGGAGTCTGGGGGAGTCCGGCAGCATCCAGACCCAGAAGGCGATTCTCACCCAGTACTGCCAGGAACACCACATGGAGATCGTAGACTGTTACTGCGATGACGGCTGGAGCGGCACCAACTTCGACCGCCCCGCCTTCCAGAGAATGATCGGGGATATTGAAGCGGGCAAGGTCAACACAGTTATCGTCAAGGACCTCTCCCGGTTCGGCAGAGAGTACGCCCAGATGGGCCTTTACATTGAGCACTATTTCGAGGAAAAAGGCGTTCGATTCCTCTCTCTGGCGGAGAACATAGACTCCCAAGAAGGCTTGAATAATTTAGTCCTTCCCTTCACCAATGTCATCAACTCTCTCTATGCGCGCCAAGCATCGGAAAAGACAAAAGCAGCCCATCGGGTCCGGGCCAAGAACGGGATGTTTCTTGGCTCCCGGGCCCCTTATGGGTATCAGAAGGATCCCAAAGACCGCCATCACCTGATCGTAGACCCGGAAGCGGCAGAAGTGGTGAAGGAGATCTTCCAGATGTTTGCGGACGGGATCGGATATGTGCGCATGACCAAGATCCTCCGGGAGCGGAACATTCTCAATCCCCAGGCCTATTTCAACCAGAACAACCCGGACTACTACAAGCACAGCGACTACTGGCGCAAGCCCTTCGACTGGCACGCCACCTCGGTCCGAGCGATTCTTAACAACCAAGTTTACCTGGGCAAGCTGACTTTTGGAAAAACAAAAACAAAGGGTTTCTTCGATAAGCGCCGGGTGCCCGCCGAGGAATCAGACTGGATTGTGGTGGAGCATACCCATGAGCCGCTGGTGAGCCAGGAGCTCTGGGATACGGTCCACCAGATGATGAAAGCCCGCCGCAGGGAAAATGGCAGCGGCCATGTACAGCCCTTTGTGGGGTTGGTGAAATGCGCTGGGTGCGGTTCTTCTCTCAACGCCAGCTACGACAACAAGAAGGGGAAATATACGGGCTTCTCCTGCTGGGTGTACAAGAACTACGGCAAGCAACGATGTACCTCCCATGCCATAGGTTGGCAGACGTTGAATCGTCTGGTATTGGAAGACATTCGCCGCAACGCCCAGGTGGCCAAGTTAGCTTCTTCTCGGTACATGGAAATGCTGCTCGCGGCCAAGCTGGAAAAAAAGAAGGGGGAAACAGCCCGGGCAGAGCGTGAACTGAAAAAGGCAGAGAAACGTGTGGAAGATCTGGACAAGATCTTAACGAAGCTCTACGAGGACCAGGCCTTAGGAAAGATCAGCGAATCCAGGTACCAGGCTATGGCTCCCGGCTATGAGGATGAACAAGCTTCCCTGAGAGAGCGGGTAGGCCAGCTGCAGGAGCAACTGGCCCACACCCAGGAGGTCCAGGACAATATTGAGCAGTTTATCCCTCTGATTCAGAAGTACACAGACATTCAGGAGCTCACACCCCACATACTCAACGAGCTGATCGAGAAGATCGTAGTCCACGAGAAAAAGGTGGAGGAAGATGGATCCAAAAGCCAGCTGGTTGAAATTCACTACAAATTTGTGGGCTGTATTGACCTGGGTGCGATGTTGGGCTAATAGAAGAAAAAGCAAAAATGAAAATAGGCCCTGGCGGAAAGCTGGGGCTCAGTTTTTTGGTTGCTACAAGGTAATAGCTTTATTTTAGAATGCTATATTCTTGTAGCAAAAGGAACGATGAGTTATAATACAAAGAAACAGGCATTAGTACTAGCACACTCTTGTAAAACGACAGAAGATTATAGCTTTAGGGAATGACTGCTGATAGGGAGTCCGAGGCGTCTTGCCTGTTATAGATATAAAGGAGATCACCGATGTTTTATCAAATGATTACCAATGCGCGGGACCGTTGGTTTTCCTCCCCCGCTTGTACTGCACGGGAGGTCATGAAATATATTGAGCAGACGAACCAGATGCGTGACGCCCAGGTGGATGCCATCAAAACCTATTTGTTCCTGAAAATTGCCTGCGGGTGTGTGCCGCTCTCGCAGTTGTTTTGCCAGGGAACATTCAATACGCTGAACTTGGAGCAGGAGGAAATTTCTACCAGTGTTCGTGACTTTCTGGAGGATCACCCAGATGCGGCGGCTCTATTTGAATATGCCTGCTTGAAAAATGACAGTGGGGAACAGGTATCCGAGAAGCTGGAGAAGCAGATACGCAAAGCTCCGGAGAGTATTGACTATGAAAAATTTTTCCGTGATGCCTTCTATGGCGTGTCCTATACAGACTACCTGTTCAGTCTCCCCATGGGGGCGGGAAAGACCTATCTGATGGCGGCGTTCATCTACCTGGATCTGTACTTTGCCAGGAATGAACCCAACAACCCCGCATTTGCCCACAATTTTATGATTTTTGCTCCCTCCGGCTTGAAGTCCTCTGTGGTGCCAAGTTTGAAGACCATCCAGCGATTCGACCCCACCTGGGTGATCCCGGAGCCCGCTGCCTCGAAAATCAAGCGGCAGCTGTCCTTTGAAGTACTGGACCAGTCCAAGACGGCGAAGAAATCCAACAAGACGAAAAATCCCAATGTGCAGAAGATCGCCAATCATCAGCCCCTTTCCGAACTGTTCGGCCTGGTGGCCGTGACCAACGCGGAGAAGGTGATCCTGGACCGCATCCAGGAAAAGGCCGGACAGATCAGCATGTTTGAGGAGAGTGACGATGAAAAGGATCGGCAGGCCAACGAGTTGCGAAACTTGATTGGAAAGTTGCCCTCTTTGTCTGTATTTATCGATGAGGTCCACCATGCGGTCAGCGATGAGATCAAGCTCCGTGCAGTGGTCAACAAGTGGGCAGAAAATCAGACCATCAATTCCGTTGTCGGTTTCTCCGGTACGCCCTATCTGGAAAAGGCGGAGAAGATTCAGGTGACAGCTGGTCTCTCCGTCTCCTCGGTTGAAATTTCCAACACTGTCTATTACTATCCCTTGATCGATGGCGTGGGTAATTTTCTCAAAAGGCCCATCGTGAAGATTGCCGATCTGCCTGACAGCAGCCGGATCATCGACCGCGGTGTCCGGGAATTTCTGGACAGCTACAAGGATACCGTCTACCCAGACGGGACTTGTGCCAAGCTGGGGATCTATTGTGGAACCATCGAAAAGCTGGAGGAAATGGTCAATCCGATGGTGAGGAGCATTGTAACGGAATATGGTTTGACCGCTGACAGTATCCTGAAATTCCATAAAGGCAATAAGCAGTACCCCCAGCCGGCGGACAGCCAGATGGAATTTGACAGCCTGGATCAGCCCTTTTCCAAGATCCGCATCGTTCTGCTGGTGCAGATTGGGAAAGAGGGCTGGGATTGCCGTAGCCTGACGGGGATCATCCTCTCCCAGGAGGGGGACTGCCCCAAAAACATGGTGCTGCAAACAGCTTGCCGTTGCTTACGCCAGGTGCAGAAAGACGCGCTGGAAACGGCGCTGATCTATCTCAACAGCAGCAACGCGGAAAAACTCAACAGCCAGCTGCAAAAGCAGCACCACATTACGCTGCAGGAGTTTTCCCAGGCGGATCATCATAAAGTACCGTTGGCCCGATATGACCGCACCGATTATCTCCGCCTGCCCAAGATGGACTTTTACCAGTTGAAAATCCACTATGAGACTTTGATCGTGGAACCCGCCCAACCGGAAAAAACGATCCCGGATGCCTGCAAGGATGCGGAAAGCGCGGCAGGCGTCATCAAAACCACCGACTTCTCCATGAAAGTAGTGGATAGAAGAGTGGACGATGAGGAGCGCGGCGCCGCCCCGGCGGCTTATCCCGCCTGGCTCTATGGGATTGTCCGCAGCTCCCTCTATACCCTTACCATGGAGGAATTGCAGCCCTATGACGCCCAGCTTCGCTCTATTTTTGAGGCGGTCACCTATCAGCGGGACGGCTCCCGGTATTTCAGTTCCAAATATGATCTGCCCCGGGTGGAGGCGAATATCCGCAAGGCCTTTTGCGTCCTTCGCTCCTACGAGACACGGGAGGAGCGGATCCCCCAGTCGGCCAGCCTGCTGAACATCGCCAACTTTACGCAGACAGTTGAGACCGAACGGCCACAGGATTACTATCCCGACCAGAAAACGGTTGAAAATATCATTTTGGATGACAGAGGAAAAATGAAATTGAAACCGGATATTGCAGCGGCGATTCTGGCCTTGGAAGCGGATGACAGCGAAGCAAACAGAGCAATTGCGGCAACACTCCGCAAGCAGAATTCCTCCCATCCCCAAAAGGACCGCTCCTTCCACTATCTGCCCTATCACACCGACAGCGGCTTTGAGCAGATATTCCTGCGGGAGGTGCTGACCTTCCCGGAAATCGAGCGTCTGGGGCTAGAGGTCTACTACAACGGCGACTGGGCCATGACGGAGTTTAAGATCAAGTGCTATAAACACAGCGCCGGCACCTGGCAGTATGTAGGAATGTACACGCCGGACTTTCTCATCCTCCAGCGCAGAGACGGCAAGATCTACAAGGCTATGATTGCCGAGACCAAGGGCGAGGCCTATGCCAACGATCCAAAATTCAAGGATAAAAAGGCCTTCGTGGAGACAGAGTTTTTACGGCAGAATAACGCTGCCTTCGGCTACACGCGGTTTGAGTATCTGTATTTGGAGGATACGCTGCCCGAGCGGGACAGAATTGTGCTGACGCAGAAGAAAATTTGCGAATTTTTTGAGGAGAAACTATGAAATGGATTGAATATCAGAAAAAACTTGGATTAGGCTTTGATGACAATAGAAAAATGCTTCGTTTCTATGCACTTATGCATAATCATTTCAAAAATGCCCCCTATAGCCTTTTTAATTTCGAAACGGAGAAGGCGTTTTGTGATACAATAGGCGTTTGCATGATTGCGAATGACGATCCCATCTTTGGAGATCAAATCTATGGTTTAGAGAGGGCCTGGTTTTACTTAAGCAACCACAAGACTAATTTTCTCGATTTTCTTTCTTGTTGCGTTGCCCTTGTAAATGCGTACGGCGAACAAGAAAAAAATATAAAGCAATGGTTGAAAACAACTATATTAGATTCACTGGACGATTGTCAGATAAACTATGAGCTTCTAAGTGATGCAGATGGCATATTCATTTTTTCAAAGGGGGCAAAAGAACTCGATGCTGCTCTTGTTTCAGAGCCCTTGGAGTGGTTAAAAGAATACCCCCAAGCCCGTATAGCCTATACAAAAGCTCTAAAAGAATATTCGGAGGCAACAACCACGAACGCCAGCGATGTTGCAGACAAGTTCCGCAAAGCATTAGAAACCTTTTTTCAGGAATTTTTTGAAGGCGGGCGTTCTTTAGAAAAGTATGTTTCTGACCACACCTATGAACAATACCTTAATCAGCGTGGAATTCCAACCGAACTGCGTGATGAGTTAAAAAATACTGTTATGGCTTATTGCAGATTTATTAATAATAATGCCAAGCACCATGATAAGACTCAAGTTAATATTTTGGAGTATCTTATGTACCAGACAGGCAATATTATCAGGCTTCTAATCACATTGAAGCAGGAGGAAGAGAAAAATGCCGATTAAATATGTACCGTTTATCCCTGAGCCAGTGGAGGGACAGGCTGTATTGGGAAACTTTAACCGCATTCTCAAGTATAAGGGCGCGGATGATATGTCCATGGTGCTCCAGCGTGGAATGCCCCTGTACGAGATGGAAAAACAGGAGACCGTGGGGGAAAACAAGGACGGCAACCTGGTCATCCGGGGCGAGTGCGTCTCCGCCTGCGCTTATTTGAAAGAGCAAGGCATCCAGGTAGACCTTGTGTACATCGATCCGCCTTTTGCCAGCGGCGCGGACTACGCCAAGAAGGTCTACCTTCGCCGCAATCCTAAGGTGGCGGAAGCCATCGCCCAGGCGGAACAGGAGCTGGACATTGACGAACTGAAAGCCTTCGAGGAAAAGATGTACGGCGATGTGTGGGATAAGGAAAAATATCTCAACTGGATGTATGAGAATCTCATGGCAATTAAAAGCGTCATGAGCGAGACTGCAACAATTTTTGTTCATTTGGATTATCACATTGTGCATTATATGAAGATACTGATGGATGAAATATTTGGGGAAGATAACCTAATAAATGAGATCATTTGGCGCCGAAAGCAATCTGTATCTTGGGCGTCAAAGCAGTTTGGTATTACGAATGACACAATTTTGTGGTATGCCAATGATGCAGATGAATATGTGTTTAATCCTGAGTATTCGCTTGACGATGAGAACACGCAAAAATATATTGCTGAGCGGTTTGTGTTTGATGATGGAGATGGGAGAGGACGATATATGAAATCGCCTCTTGTTAATTCTCTGTATCGTCCCAACCTTAAGTATGAGTTTCATGGGATACAGCCGCCTCCAAATGGATGGTTATATAAGAAGGAACATTTGGAGCGCTGGTATGAAAACGGCGAACTGGTTATGCCTACTGATCCAACAAAAAGAATTTCGCGAAAAATATACCTGTCTACTTACCAAGGACAACCAGTTCAGAATATTTGGCTTGACATACCGATCGCAAACCCAATGTCAAAAGAACGAGCAGATGTGGATTATGCTACTCAAAAACCGGAAGCCCTATTAGAACGTATTATTAAAACCGCATCTAATGAGGGGATGCTTGTTGCCGATTTCTTTGGCGGAAGCGGCGTCACGGCGGCGGTGTCCAGCAAGCTGGGCCGTCGTTTCATCCACTGTGACATCGGCCTCAACTCCATCCAGACCACCCGGGACCGTCTGAAAGCTGATGGCGCACAGTTTGATGTGCTGGAAATCAAGGATGGCGTGCAGCTCTACCGCAACCCCGTCCAGACCATGGACAAGATCAAATCATTGATTCCCGGCCTGAAAAACGAGGACTCTCTGGACTCCTTCTGGGAGGGAGCCGTCACCGACAGCAAGCTGGGCACCATCCCCGTCTATGTTCCCAACCTGATGGACAGCTCCTCCAAGCTGCTGGATGTGGTGACTATGAACCGCATCATCCATCAGGCCATCCCTGACCTGGATAGTAGAATTAAAAAGGTTATCGTCTACTACATCGACATTACCAGTGAGGAGGAGATCCGCAAGTTTATCGCCCAAGACGACAGCACCGATGTGGAGATCGAGCTGCGGGATCTGAAAGCGGTGCTGGACGATGTGGTCATCGGCGACTGGGCGGAATTCCATGTGGAGGAGCGGACAGACGACCTATTCGGCTGCTATGCCGTGGTGGTGGATGCTTTTGTCAGCGATCGGGTGCTCCAGAAGATCGATGAGTTCAACCAAAAGGCCCGCATGAACGCCACCGCCAAGAAGCCCTTCCGGCCTACCGAGATCAGCGATACCGGACTGGAGCTCATCGAATACCTAAGCCTGGACTGCTCTGCTGTCCAGGGCGAGTGGTACTCCGATAGCGAGATAAAGATCGATAAAAACGGCTTTGTTATCTGCAACGGCAAGAAAACCAAGAACTTCTGGGACGGTACAATCCGTAGCGAGAAGAAGCCACTGCGACTGAAAATCCGTAATATCTGCGGGGATGAAACGGTATGGAAGGCGTGAGTTCCTTTCACTGATTTAATCTGTGCAATTTTCAAAGAACGCCCTTACCAACAACCACCGGTCGTGTGTTCGAGTCACATTGCCAGCTCCAAAAAACGGTAAAGTCCTTTTGGACTTTACCGTTTTTATATGTTTTGGGAAAGTACCTCTGAGAGAAATTTGGGGATCAAGTGCATTGGTATTATAAAATTCGCCGGGAAACTGGAGGAATTTCCCAAGATGTGGTATGATACTGAATTGTAATGGTAAGGGCAGGGTGCCGCCACAAGGTAGAAAGAAGTTCTAAGAAATAGAAAGCTCAGGTGTAGCGCAATGAGTGTAAAAACAAGTTCCGAACAAGAAAACATATTTCAGAATCTTCCAATTCCTACTGCTTTGCGCAAGATGATCCTGCCGGCAGTGGCCAGCCAGCTGATCGTTTTGATCTACAACATGGCGGATACTTTTTTTGTAGGGCAGACCAACAATCCCTACATGGTGGCAGGAACCTCTCTGATTTTGCCGGTGTTTAACATCACTCTGTGCTTGGCAGGCCTGGCTGGTATAGGTGGCGGATCCCTGATTGCCCGACTGCTGGGACAGTCTCAAGAAGAGGAGGCCAAGCGGGTCAGTGCCTTTTCTTTGTACTTGGGGCTGCTAATTGCGGCGCTGTTTGCAGTGGGAATCGGCATCTTCATGGAGCCTGTTTTGAGTTTACTGGGAGCAGGGGAAAACACCTACGAATATGCCAGACAGTATGCCCTGTGTGTCATTGTGATCGGTGGGATCCCCACGGTTCTGTCCAATGTATTGTCCAATTTGATCCGCAGCATTGGACGGTCCAAAGAAGCCAGCGCAGGCATCATTCTGGGCGGACTGTTGAATATAGCGCTGGACCCGATTTTTATGTTTGTGCTGTTTCCAGACGGCTATGAGGTGTTGGGTGCGGGAACAGCCACTTGCATTTCCAACTGTGTGGCCTTTCTCTATTTTATTGTCGTGCTGCTGCGAATGGGTCGAAATTCGGTAGTGACATTTTCTCCCAGGGTGGGGATGCCTCGCAAGAGCAGTGTGATTGCCGTATTTGGGGTAGGGATTCCCTCTGCGGTTGCCACACTCCTTTTCGACTTGGACTATGTGATCATCGATAAGCTGATGGTGTCGTATCACGACCTGGCCCTGGCTGCCATCGGGATTGTGTTGAAGGTGGAACGGTTCCCCTTGAATGTGGGTATTGGAATCTGTCAAGGTATGTTGCCCTTGGTGGCATACAATTACTCGGCGGGGAATGCCCAGCGCATGAATGACGCCATCCGGCTTTCCCGTAGGTTGGGGCTGGTCATTGCGGGAATCAGCATTGTGTTGTATGAGCTGTTCGCGGTGCAGTTTTCACACCTGTTCATCTCGGATGCCCAGACAGTGGAGTTGGCGTCGCAATTTTTGCGCATCCGTGTGTTGGCCACACCTTTGATGTTTTTGAGCTTCTTCACGGTCTATCTGTTCCAGGCCTTTGGTAAGGGGAAGATCTCCCTATTCTTGGGAGTGACCCGGTGGCTGATTTTTAACATTCCCATGTTGTTCCTGTTAAACGCAATTTTCGGGATGTTTGGAATTGTCTGGTCCCAGGCCACGGCCGATATTCTGACCGTTTTGCTGTCCTTCTTCGTCTATTGGAAGTATAAGCCCTCCGTGGGAACGCTCAAAAAGGAAAGCTGAAGCCTTCCTGGGTGTACCGCTGGGGTTCGGTTGAACCGGAAAGCTAAAAAAGAGCAAGTCCTGATACCCGAGCAGGGAGGACTTACTCTTTTTGTGTTTTTAGCAGGGAAAAGGATCAGTTATCCTTGGAGTGACGCTCGCCGATCTGGAATTCATCGCAATGCTGGAACATATACAGCACGGTGATGGGGTCGTCTCCGGTGAGCTTTTTGAAATCATCGGTCCAAGTATCCATCTTTCCTTCCCGAATGGCCTGGGCAAAGGTGACCATGCCGTCGGAAGAGAAGGGAGCTTCGCTGTCTTTCTTGAAGACGCCGTCGGTGGTGCGGGGCACACCCATGGCGTCGAAGATCTGATAGTTTTCCTCGTCGGTGATTTCCTGATAGGAGACATGGTTCCCGGTGGCCTGGTTGCCGTACTCCACAAACTGGGAGATGGTCATCAGCTCGGGACCGTTGATGTCCAAGGTGGCATGGTCATACTCGGCGCCGCGATGAAGGGCATAGGCCACAGCCTTGGCACAATCTTTCCGGGAGATGTAGGCCATTTTACCGTCTCCCTGGCTGTTTTTCAAAACACCGTCCAGCTTCACATAGGTGAAGTAATTGGTGATCATAGCTTCGGCATACTGGGAGTTGCGCAGGAAGATGTAATCCAAGCCCGCCTCCTTGATCAAATTTTCCGTGTAGATATGGTCTTTCTTTTCCACGCTGGGATTGGTCTCATCGCCGGCGTTCACCAAAGAGGTGTATACAATTTGCTTTACGCCGGCTGCTTTTGCAGCGTCCACCACGTTTTTGTGGGCATTCTGGCGTTTAGCACCCACAAAAGGCATGGAGATCAATGCCAACCGTTCTGCGCCGGAAAAGGCTTCTTTCAATCCCTCGGAGAAATTGAAGTTGGTCACACGGGTTTCCACACCCCGGTCGGCGTACTTTTTCAAAGCGGCTTCACTGTAGCCGCAGAAGATCAGATTTTCCACCGGCTCC
>UQQZ01000015.1 GCA_900543305.1 uncultured Oscillospiraceae bacterium | reverse complement strand
GGTAACCGCATTCTTGATCTCGTCCAGAGTGTAGCCGATGGCGATCTTGGTAGCCACCTTGGCGATGGGATAGCCAGTGGCTTTGGAGGCCAGAGCGGAGGAACGGGACACACGGGGGTTAACCTCGATGACGGCGTATTCAAAGGAGGTGGGATGCAGGGCAAACTGGCAGTTGCAGCCGCCTTCCACGCCCAGCTCATTGATGATGTTCAGAGCGGCGGTACGCAGCATCTGATATTCTTTATCGGAAAGGGTCACAGTGGGGGCGATAACGATGGAGTCGCCGGTGTGGACGCCTACCGGATCCAGGTTCTCCATGGAGCACACGGTGATGGTGTTGCCCTTGCTGTCCCGCATGACCTCGAACTCGATTTCCTTCCAGCCGGCAATGGACTTCTCCACCAGGATCTGGGTGATGGGGGACAGGGCCAGACCGTTGGCGGCCGTCTCCCGCAGTTCCTCCTGGTTGTTTACAATGCCGCCACCGGTGCCGCCCAGGGTAAAGGCGGGCCGGATGATGACGGGATACCCGATTTCCAAGGCAAAGGCCTCGGCGTCCTCCACAGTATTCACCACTTTGGAGGGGATGCAGGGCTGGCCGATCTTTTCCATGGTGTCCTTGAAGATCTGCCGGTCCTCGGCCTTGTCGATGGTCTCGGGGGAAGCGCCCAGCAGGCGCACGTTATGCTTTTTCAGGAAGCCTTCTTTGGCCAGCTGCATAGACAGGGTCAGACCTGTCTGGCCACCAAAACCGGACAGGATGCTGTCGGGCTTTTCCTTTTCAATGATCCGCTTGACCGTAGTCAGGGTCAGGGGTTCGATGTAAATCCGATCCGCCATGGCGTTGTCGGTCATGATGGTGGCGGGGTTGGAGTTGACCAGCACAATCTCGATGCCGTCTTCCCGCAGGGCACGGCAAGCCTGGGTGCCGGCATAGTCAAATTCCGCGGCCTGGCCAATCACAATGGGGCCGGAACCGATGACCAGTACCTTCTTGATATCCTTATTCAGTGGCATATTAGTTCCCCTCCTTCATCATGGCAAAAAACTCGTCGAACAGGGCCCGGGTGTCCAGAGGACCGCCGCAGGCTTCCGGATGGAACTGCACCGAAAAGGCAGGGCAATCCAGATAGCGGATGCCTTCGCAGGTGTTGTCGTTGACATTGATGAACAGCTCCTTGGCCACGCTGCTGTCAATGCTGGAGCTCACCACCGCGTAACCGTGGTTCTGGCTGGAAATGTACACCCGGCCGGTCTCCAGGTTCTTCACAGGCTGGTTGGCGCCCCGATGGCCGTACTTGAGCTTCTCGGTCTTAAACCCGTGGGCCAGGGCCAACAACTGATGCCCCAGGCAAATGCCAAACATGGGAATGCCCAGTTTGGAAATTTCCCCAAGGTTGGCAATGATGTCCGTATTCTCCGCAGGATCCCCAGGTCCGTTGCTGAGCATGATCCCGTCTACCCCCAGGGCAGCAATTTCCTGAGCCGTGGTGGTGCAGGGACACACCGTCACCTGGGCGCCCCGTTTCACCAGCTCCCGGTAAATGTTCTTTTTCAGGCCAAAGTCCAGGAGGGCAATCTTCTTTTTCACTTCCCCCTCCGGGTTCACCACATAGGGCTCTTTGGTGGAGGAGGCCTTCACCGCTCCCGTTACCCGGTATGCCTTCAGCTCCTCAAAATCCACCGTGGAAGGATCATCGGTGATCTTCCCGTTCATGACGCCCCGCTCCCGAATGATCTTCGTCAGCGTCCGGGTATCGATGCCCGAAAGGCCGATGACGCCCCTTTCTTTAAAAAAGGTGTCAAGGCTGCCCTCAGAACGGAAGTTGGAGGGAGCTTGGCACCATTGCTTTACAATATAGGCACAGGGACCGATTGCGTCACTTTCAAAGTCGGCGGGGATGACGCCGTAATTGCCAATAAGGGGGAAGGTTTGTACTACCATCTGCCCCCAATAGCTGCGGTCGGTCAAGGTCTCCAAATAGCCGGTCATGCCAGTGGTAAATACCACCTCGGCGGTCATCTCGCCCTGGGCGCCAAAGCGTTCGCCGCGGAACACCTTGCCGTTTTCCAGTACCAGGTATGCCGTTTTCCCCATACGCTCAACCCTTTCTTTTTCATTAGTCTTTCACGTTTCGCCCCAAGACGGTTCGTCCCACGTTCTCCTGATCCCGCCTCAGAGCCCAGATTCTTTTTCTCACAGTTATCAATAGTATATCATACCCGATCCTTGAAAAACAAGCAAGAAGATTTTTCTTTTCTCCCATTTTCACAAACCGAAGGCCTTACAGGGTAAAAAGTTTTCACTGTTCCTTTCTTTTTTCATCCCGTTGGCTTACAAGGAAAACCCGGTTGCCTTTCACCGCCCAATTTCCCACCGCGCCAGAAAGGGAAGCGTCACCACCGGGAAATCCCCGCGAAGTAAAGTTCTTTGGTCCTTTCTTTCAAGAAAGGACAGGGCCGGTGAAACAGGTGGTGCAGAGACTGAGGCCGGAAGGACGGCATGCCTCCAAGAGGCCCTCCACACTGATGTACCCCAGGGTGTCAGCCCCGGTCTTTTTCTCGATTTCCGGAATGGTGAGGTGGTTGGCAATGAGGGTCTCCTCACTGCCGATGTCCGTGCCATAGTGGCAGGTGTGACGGAAGGGGGGAGAGGAAATCCGCAAATGAACCTCCCGAGCCCCTGCCCGGCGCATGGCTTCCACGATCCGGGCACAAGTGGTGCCCCGAACAATGGAGTCATCCACCAATACCACCCGCTTGCCTTCTACCGCAGCGCGCAGGGGATTCAGCTTCAGGCTCACCGCGTTTTCCCGCTGGGCCTGGGTGGGGAAAATAAAACTCCGTCCAATGTAACGGTTCTTTACAAACCCGGTGGCAATGGGAATGCCGCTTTCCAAAGAATATCCCATGGCCGCTTCCAGTCCGCTGTCCGGCACACCGCAGACCACGTCCGCCTCCACAGGATGCTCCTTGGCCAGCATTCTGCCCATCTGAAGCCGGGCCTCGTAAACGCTGAGCCCGTCGATTACCGAATCCGGCCGAGCAAAATATACATATTCAAATACACAAAGACTGTGCCGGGGCGCCCGGAGACAAATTTCACTGTGGCGGATCTGTCCGTTTTCAATGAGCACCGCTTCTCCAGGGCGCACGTCCCGGATAAACCGATACCCACAACTGTCCAAGGCGCAGCTTTCCGATGCCACGGCTATTCCTGATTCGTTCTCTCCCAAACACAGGGGCCGGTATCCGTTGGGATCACGAAGGGCAACCAGGCGGCCGTCTCCCGAAAGCACCACCAGGGAAAACGCCCCCTTCAGCAGCTTGCAGGCCTCCTTGACCCCTGTGAGCAAATCCCCCGTGCGGAGAATCTTGTAGGCAATCAGGGAGGAAACCACCTCCGTGTCACTGGTAGCCGTAAAATCCAGGCCAAAGGGCGTCAGTTTGTCTCGGATTTCCTTGGCGTTGACCACATTGCCGTTGTGTGCGGTGGCAATGCGGCCCGTGAGAAATTCCGTGACAAAGGGCTGCACATTGCTGACCGTGCTGGATCCCGTAGTGGAATACCGGGTGTGACCAATGGCCTGCCGGGCCGGAGGCAGCTCCCGCATCACTTCCGGAGGCAAAGCCTCGGAAACAAGCCCTATGTTCTTCTTGCAAAAAAGGGTATTGTTCCTGGCGGCGGCAATGCCCGCTCCCTCCTGGCCCCGATGCTGCAGGGCCAGCAATCCGTTGTAACAAATGCCAGCAGCTTCTTCTTCCTCCCGCAAACTGACTCCAAATACAGCGCATTCTTCCCGGAGCTTCTCTCCCCGCGCTTCCTGCCTCTCTTCCAAAACGATCCCTTCCTTTCCCAATGGTTGCACCGGCCTGGTAGACCGGCAAAAGAGGGCGTCCCCGTTTCCGGGCAGCCCCCTGTCATTTTGCGTTTTAACCGTATTCCCGCATGATATCTTCCGCCACGGCCCGGCGGGTCTTCCGATCCTCCATGGCCTGGCGTTCTATGTATTTATGAGCTTCTTCTTCCGTCAGATGCAGGTATTCCACCAAAAGGCATTTTGCCTGGCATACCACCCGCAATTCTTCCAGTTTCTTTCGGAGCTTGTTGTTTTCCTCCTGACATTTTCGCAGCTTCCGTTGACTCGCCTCCAGAAGCCCCAATGCCTGAGAGAACCCTCCTCGAGAAAAGGGCCGTCCCAAGGTCAACACCCCAAAGGGGGATACCCTGGCACTGACTTCTTCCCACTGTTCTCCCTTTACCGAAAGCAGGACCCCCGGTCCCTCTTCCGCTACGTCCATGGCCAACTGATGGCCAAATTCATCGGGCAAGGGCGCGTGGATCACCACCGTGTCCCAATCCCCAGAGAGCAACATCCGCCGGGCTTCCCCTCCGCTGGAAGCAAAGGAGATCTCCCGGAACCCGGCTTCCCGCAATAGCCGTTCCCACTGGGCGCGCCCTTTTTCCCCGGCGGCGGCTACCAGCACTCGCCGGTCCGCCCCCCGGTCTCCCTCAAACGCTGGTGTAAGCACGAAGGATCTCCCTGGGAAGGATCTCCCGGAGGAAACCGCTTTCCCGGCAGAGAGCCCGGGCTTCCGACAAGGACCCGGGCAGGGGTTCTCCTTCCCCGGAGGGTGGGGAAAGTTCCAACCCCCGTTCCACCCCGTCCACTCCGGCGTAGAGCAGCAGGGCAAAGGCCAAATAAGGATTGGCAGTGCCGTCGGCACAGGACAGCTCTATCCGGCCGTCAGGTTTCCGGCGCAGCAGGCTGCCCCGTCCCGTATCCGACCAGGATATGGTGCTGGGAGCGCCAAAGGTACCCAAGCGTTCGTAGGACTCTTCCCGAGGTCCCAGGAACACGCTCATCTCTCCCACATGGCTGAGAATGCCTGCCATAAAGGAATCACAGCAGCTTTCCTCTCCCCGCTTGGGACGCATAGCTATGCGGAATCCGTTTCCCGCCGCATCCGGAAGGGGCTTGGGGGAAAAGGTGGCCCACAGGCCGTTGCGGACGGCCATCATCTTTACCACCGACCGGAACGTGATCACATTGTCCGCACACTCCAGGGCAGGTCCGGGGGCAAAATCGATCCGGTTTTGACCCGGCCCGCTGATGTGCTGGGAATATTGGGGCTCAATGCCCATGGCTTCCAGGGTCAGGCAAATGTCCCGGCGCACATCCTCTCCCCGGTCCTCGGGAGCCTCGTCCATAAAGCCCGCGTTGTCAAAGGGCACGTCGGTGGGCTCCCCTTCCTCATCGGTGCGAAACAGATAAAAATCGTTTTCCACGCCGAAGTTTACACGGATTCCCCGGGATTTGGCGTACTTTACCGCGTCCCTGAGAATCTTCCGGCCGTCCTGGGCAAATTCTTCCCCGTCCTGATTCTGGATCCGGCAATAAAACCGGGCTACCCGGCCATGAGAGGGGCGCCAGGGCAGCAGGGAAATGGTATCTGTATCCGGAAACAGGAAAATCTCGCTGTCTCCGGGCTTGTAAAAACCGTCGATCCGGGAGGCGTCCACGGCAATGCCCTGGGCAAAGGCCCGGGGCAATACCGAGGGAAGCACCGAAATGATCTTCTGGTTTCCAAACACGTCGCAAAAGGAAAATTTGATAAACTTCACATCGTTATCCGCGATATACTCTCGGATATCCTCTTCCGAATAGCGCATGGCGCCGCCACCTTTCCCGTCTGATTCTTCCCTTTCAGTATACTACAGAGCACTTCGGGAAAAAAGCCCTTTCAGTTGTTTACATACAACTGCTTGTAGGGATTCTTGGTGTTGGGGCTCAGCACATAGTAGTGAGAGGCCCGCAGGGAGTTCAGCAAAGTCTGCTCTTCTCCGCCGCCAAAATGGGCACAATACCGGCGCAGCAAGGGATCGATGGCCCGCAGGTCCTCTTCCGTCCCTTCCGATACCACCACCTGGGCCGGCAAATCCTGGGGCAAATGGTCTGTGCGCAGATAAATCTTTCCTCCGTGCATGCCGGTGCCGCAGAAATTCCCCACCGGCACCCGGTCTCCCCAGCCGATGCCCAGCACCAGAATAATCCCTCCGGCCTGGTATTCTCCCAGAAAACTGCCGCACCGTCCGCCAATGACGATCACCGGCACCTTTTCCTGGTATTCCTTCATGTGGATGCCGCACCGGTACCCGGCATCCTGTTCGATATAAATGGCGCCGCCCCGCATGGCGTAGCCGGTGGCGTCTCCGCTGCTGCCGTGAACCACGATCTCCCCGGCGTTCATGGTGTCGCCGGTGGCGTCCTGAGCGTTGCAGAAAAGCTCAATTTTCGCCCCGTTCAAATAGGCCACCAGGGCGTTTCCCGGCACCTGGGTCAAGGTGATTTCTCCTTGCTCCGCCCCGCAGCCAATGTACCGCTGGCCCAAGGTGTAGCCCGTCTGTGCTGTTGTCATACCATTTTCCCACCTTTCAGGCCTACCGGCCAAACATCTCCCGGCGTTTTTCCGCCGAAAAAGCCATGAACTGAGGCTTTTGCCGCAGCAATTCGAAATCCACAGAGGACAAAGGCGTCTTCTCCCGGATCAGGGCGGTGTAAACCCCTGCGTTCTCCAGGCAGTCCCCCACCAGGATGTACCCCTTGAGCAAATCGTCCTCCACGAAAAACACTTTGTAGCAGTCTTCCGTCTCTTCCGAGATCTTCTCTCCCCGGTAACTGCCCGCCGTGATCAGGTGCAGCCCGAAAAAGCCAATGGCATTCATGGGCAGCGCGCTGTCAAAAGAAGTCTCTTCTCCGGCCATGTTTTTCCCGGCGCACTCCCCTTGCAGGTAAGCGTTGGGAAGCAAGGCCAGCACCCGGTGTTCCCCGGTGGTGATATCCAGAGATTCGCAGCAGTCCCCTGCAGCGTACACGTCCGGCAAGGTGGTCAGGCCCCGGTTGTCGGCCACGATACCCCGGTTCACCTTGCCCCCTGCCTCTTTGACCAGGGACACGTTGGGCCGGACGCCCACCGCCACCACCAGCACGTCAAAGGAGAGAGTTTTCCCACTTTGGAGCAACGCGGTATTTCCTTCAAACCGGGCTACGCTGTCTCCCAGGAAAAATTCCAGACCTTTCTGCTCCAGGTAAGCCTGGACCCGCTTGGCGCCTTCCTCGTCCAGGATACTGGGCAGCACCCGGTCCGCCAGGTCCGCCACCTGGATGGAAGCCACCCGGTCCGCAATGCCTTCGGCACACTTGAGGCCGATGAGGCCGGCTCCCAAAATAAACACCCGGCTTTCGGGGGTCAGGGCCTGTTCCAGCGCCTTGGCATCGTCCAGGGAAAGAAAGGTAAATTTCTGCTCCACCGTTTCCAGCCCTTCCATGGACGGAACAAAGGGGGTGGAGCCTGTGGCTACCAGCAGCTTGTCGTAGGGGATTTCCTCGCCGGTGGAAAGCTTCACCTGATGTTCCTCCGGAGAAATCTCTGAGACGGTTACCCCCAGTTTTGCGTCACAGCCCATTTCCTCGTAAAAGGAGTCGGGCCGGTATTTCATCCGCTCTAAATCGGTTTTTCCCTCCAGCAAATAGGAGATCAGCGGACGGGAATAGGTGTGGTAGGATTCCTGGGACAGCAAGGTGATCTTCCCTTCCTGGTCCACACTTCGAATGCCTTCCACACAGCCCACTGCCGCAGCGGAGTTTCCCACAATCACATAGTCCATGTCACGCCTCCTCCTTTTCCTCAAAGATGATGGCCCGGTTGGGGCAGCCCGTCACGCAGGCGGGTGCTCCGCAGGAATTTTCCAGGCAGAGCTCGCATTTTTCCATGGGCCCATCCTCCGAGGGCCGCAGGGCCCCATAAGGGCACACCAGCACGCAGGTGTAGCATCCCACGCACTTGTTCCGGTCGATGCACACTACCCCATCCTTCCGGGAAATGGCCCCGGCAATACAGCTTTTCAGGCACAGGGGATCTTCACAGTGACGGCAGGACACCGCAAAATGGATGCCATCTCCGTCCTCGATGTGAATCCGGGGCCGGATATCCTTGTTTTTCAGGGCTTTGACCATGTCGTCCATGCCGGAGTTGGCAAAGGCGCAGTTGTATTCACACAGATGGCACCCCAGGCACCACTGTTCCTCTACATACACTCGTTTCATACGGTTTTCCCCCTCATTCTCCCGCGTGGCGGATTCCCAGAATCCGCAGCTCCGTATCGTTGAGGCCCACACCCCGGAGCATCAGACGGTTTCCCCGGAGAGCTTCGATGGAATTGATTCCCATGCCGCCCATCATCTCTTTCATTTCATGGGTCCAGGCATTGACCAGGTTCACCAGCCGCTGTGCACCCACATCCGGATTCAGCCGCTTGACCAGCTCCGGACGCTGGGTGGCAATACCCCAGTTGCACTTGCCGGCGTGGCAGCTGCGGCACAGGGGGCAGCCCAAGGCCAAGCAGGGCCGCCGTGGCAATATACACCGCGTCTGCACCCAGCATGATGGCTTTCAAAGCATCGGCGCTGGAGCGGATGGAACCGCCCACCACCAGGGAAACATTTTCCCGGATGCCCTCGTCCCGCAGCCGCTGGTCTACCGCTGCCAGAGCCAGTTCGATGGGGATGCCCACATTGTCCCGGATCCGAGTGGGAGCGGCGCCCGTGCCGCCCCGGAATCCGTCGATGGCAATGATGTCCGCTCCGCTCCGGGCAATGCCCGAGGCAATGGCCGCCACATTGTGCACCGCGGCAATTTTTACGATGACAGGTTTCTGATAATGGGTGGCCTCCTTCAGGGAAAGCACCAGCTGGCGCAGATCCTCAATAGAGTAGATGTCGTGATGGGGCGCCGGGGAAATGGCGTCGGTGCCCTGAGGGATCATTCGGGTCTTGGACACGTCCCCTACGATCTTTGCCCCGGGCAGGTGCCCGCCGATGCCGGGCTTGGCGCCCTGGCCCATTTTGATTTCAATGGCAGCACCCGCCTCCAGGTAGTCCTTGTGGACGCCGAACCGGCCGGAAGCCACCTGAACGATGGTGTTGGCCCCATACTTGTAAAAGTCCTGATGGAGTCCGCCCTCGCCGGTGTTGTAGTAAATGCCCAGCTCCTGGGCCGCCCGGGCGAGACTCTCGTGGGCGTTGTAGCTGATGGAGCCGTAGCTCATGGCGGAAAACATCAGGGGCGTGGAAAGTTCCAGCTGGGGAGGCAGATCGGGGACGATGTTTCCCTGGCTGTCCCGGCGAATGTGCGTGGGCTTGCGGCCCAGAAACGTCTTGGTCTCCATGGGTTCCCGAAGGGGATCGATGGAGGGGTTGGTCACCTGGGACGCGTTGATGAGTATCTTATCCCAGTAGACGGGATAGGGCTTGGGGTTGCCCATGGAGGAGAGCAGCACCCCGCCGCTGTTTGCCTGCAAATACACTTCCCGAATGGTCTGGTTGGACCAGTTGTCGTTTTCCTTATAGGTGTTGTCGGTCTTGACGATCTTCAGCGCCCGGGTGGGACACAGAGTGACACACCGGTGGCAGTTGACGCACTTGCTTTCGTCGGCAAGCATCTTTTTTAAATCGGGATCATAATGGTGCACTTCATTGGCACATTGGCGCTCGCACACACGACAGGCGATGCACCGGTCCGGGTTGCGCACCACTTCATATTCTGGGTAGAGCAGATTGAGAGCCATGTATATCCTTCCTTCCGGCCCCGGGACTCAGCCCCCGGGGAGAGGTGATGTCAATATCCTTTCAGTGGGCCGGCCTGCGATAGCCAGCCCTGCCGCCCTTACTCCAGGGCATCCTTGCCGGTCAGGCGATAAACCACCGGCTCTCCCCCTCGGGGAGAATAGAGGGTATCCAAGTTGGGCTCCACCACGCGGATGGCGGATTCCTCGCTGGCAATGTAGACCATGTCGTCCTTTTCCCCTACCACCATGCTGCGCAGTTTCAGCCGGTCGTTGAGGGCCATAATGCCCCCGTTGAAGCCCACCAAAATGGAGAAGGGGCCTGTAATCAGCATTCCGGAAAAGGCGCTGCGCAAATAGGTGAGCCTTGCCTTTTCCCGCTCGTCCATCCGGCTGATGGTGCTCCAGAAAGGCGCCGCAATTACGCTGGCCGCTTCTTCGTAGGAAAGCCCCCGGCGCCGTACCAGAAAGTCAATGATATAGGTGATGGCCTCCGTATCCGTCAACAGGTTGCACTGGTAGCCATACATTTCAATGGTGCGGCGGTTGGCATCGTAGGAAGAGATTTCCCCGTTGTGAACCACTGTCCGGTCCAGCAGGGCAAAGGGATGGGCCCCGCCCCACCAGCCGGGGGTGTTGGTGGGATACCGGCCATGGGCCGTCCAACAATACCCCTTGTAGTCCTCCAACCGGTAAAACTCCCCTACATCCTCGGGATAGCCCACCGCCTTGAACACACCCATGTTCTTGCCGCTGGAGAAAATGTAAGCCCCGTCGATCTGGGAGTTGACCTTGATCACGCACCGGGAAACAAAGGTGTCCTCATCCAGCTGGCTCTCTGCCAGCTTGGTGTGGAGAGGTTCCACAAAATACCGCCAGATCAGGGGTTCGTCCTGAATGTGGGGCGTTTTCCGGGTGGGGATTTTCGAGAGGTTCACCACGTCAAAGTGCTCGTTGATGAATTCCTCGCAGATTTCCTTGGGCCGCTTGCCCTCGTAGAACACATGGAGGGCATAGAGGTTTTTATACTCCGGATAGATGCCATAGGCGGCAAAACCGCCTCCCAGGCCGTTGGAGCGCTCGTGCATCAGGGCGATGGAGCGGATGATGTCCTCCCCGTTGCGCCGCTGGCCGCTCCTGGAAAAAATGGCGGATACGGCGCATCCCGAAGGAATACGCACCCCGTCCAGACCTTCTCGCAACATGTTCATAACCTGCCTTTCTCTACCGGGTCCCGTTTTGTTCCACGCTATCTGCTATATATAATATAGTTAGATCCCCGGCGCAACATTTCCCATAATCCATTGCCTCTAGAGAAAATGCATTTTTCGCCATTGAATCCTGCATTTTGCTCTGAGAGGGGAAAAAGAAAAAAGGCGGCCGGCCCTCCCGAAGGTATACTAACCCTTGGAAAGTCCGGACGCCTTTGTCCGCTTTCTGGATTATAATACGATAAGAAAGGTTTGTCAATGGCAATTTTGCAATTTTCCAGACACGATCTTGCACAATCTGATCCCTATCCGGGATTTTCCATAAAAATCTTTCCCATCCTGCAAGTCCATTCTGTTCACCCTGGAGAAAGCCCTGCCAGAACACAAAAATCCGTTGACAAACAGCCCTGGTTGGGATAAAATATGGGACAGAGCAGCAAAGGCGCTGAAGGGAACCCCCTCAGCGCCTTTCGTGTTAAGGCGCTTTTCTACGGAATCTATGCTCCGGGAAAAGCCCCAATCCTTATGGAAAGAGTGGTATGTTATGGGAACTTGTTCGGAAAAGCGTAAAAGTGTCCCCGAGCTCTTTGGCAGCTCGGTGTTCAACGACGACGTCATGCAGGAACGCCTGCCTAAGGACGTGTACAAATCCTTGCGCAAGACCATCGATGAGGGCAAGGATCTAGACTTGAACGTAGCTAACGCCGTGGCCAACGCCATGAAGGACTGGGCTGTGGAAAAGGGCGCTACCCACTACACCCACTGGTTCCAACCTTTAAATGGAATTACGGCCGAGAAGCATGACAGCTTTATCTCCCCCACCTCTGACGGTCGGGTGATCATGCAGTTCTCCGGCAAGGAGCTGGTCAAGGGCGAACCCGATGCCTCTTCTTTCCCCTCCGGCGGCCTGCGCGCCACCTTTGAGGCCCGGGGCTACACCGCTTGGGACCCCACCTCCTATGCCTTCGTCAAGGGCGATTCCCTCTATATCCCCACCGCCTTCTGTTCCTACAGCGGCGAAGTTCTGGATAAGAAGACCCCCTTGCTCCGGTCCATGGAAGATCTGAGCAGCCAGGCCATCCGGATTCTCCGGCTGTTCGGCGATGAGAAGTCCAAGCGGGTGATCACCACCGTGGGACCCGAACAGGAATACTTCCTGGTAGACAAAAAGCTCTTTGACCAGCGTCCCGATCTGCGGTTCTGCGGCCGGACCCTGTTCGGCTCCAAGGCTCCCAAGGGTCAGGAGCTGGAAGACCATTACTTCGGCGCCATCAAGCCCCGGGTTGCAGCTTTCATGAAGGAGCTGGACGAGGAGCTGTGGAAGCTGGGGATCTTGGCCAAGACCAAGCACAATGAGGTGGCCCCCGCTCAGCACGAGCTGGCCCCCATTTTCACCACCACCAATATTGCCACCGACCACAACCAGTTGACCATGGAAACTATGAAGAACGTGGCTGCCCGTCACGGACTGGTTTGCCTGCTGCACGAGAAGCCCTTCGACGGAGTCAACGGCAGCGGCAAGCACAACAACTGGTCCATTTCCACGGACACCGGCAAGAACCTGCTGGATCCCGGGAAGAATCCCTCTGAGAACTCCCAGTTCCTGCTGTTCCTGGCCGCAGTCATCAAGGGTGTGGATGAATATCAGGATCTGCTGCGGATCTCCGTGGCTTCCGCCGGCAACGATCACCGGCTGGGCGCCAACGAAGCACCTCCCGCCATTGTTTCCATGTTCCTGGGCGACGAGCTCACCGGGATTCTGGAAGCCATCGAAAACGATGAGCCCTATACCGGCGTGACGGAAAAGAAGCTCCAGACCGGCGTTCATGTACTGCCTGACCTGAACATGGACACCACCGACCGGAACCGCACCTCTCCCTTCGCCTTTACCGGCAACAAGTTTGAGTTCCGTATGCTGGGCTCCGCCATTTCCATTTCCTGCCCCAACATTATGCTGAACACCATTGCCGCCGAGGAGCTTCGTCAGTTCGCCGACGAGCTGGAAGGCTCCACCGACCTGGAGAAGGATGTCCGGAAGATCGTACAGCGGGTAATGAAGGAACACAAGCGGATTATCTTCAACGGCGACGGCTATTCCGAAGCTTGGACCGAGGAAGCTGCCAAGCGGGGTCTGCTGAACCTGCCCACCACCGTGGACGCCCTGCCCCGATATCTGGATCAGAAAAACGTGGAGCTGTTTACCAGCCACAAGATCTACACCGAGGCGGAAATGGAAGCCCGTTATGAGACCATCATGGAAGAATACGCCAAGACTTTGAACATCGAAGCCCTGACCATGAGCGAGATGGTCCGTCAGGACATTCTCCCTGCGGTGAGCGGCTATGTGCAGAGCCTGTCCCAGGCCGTGGTTTCCAAGCGCAGCGTATGCCCCGATCTGCCCTGCACCGCAGAAACCACTTTGATCCAGAACCTGTCCACTTTGATGGACGAAGCCTTCCAGAAGGTGGAAACTCTGGACGCTGCTTTGGCTGACCAGAAGATGGAAAGCCACAACACCTTGACTGTCGCCACCTATTACAAGGACGTGATCATTCCCGATATGAAGGATCTGCGGTCCGTGGTGGATCAGATGGAAGTCAACGTGTCCGCTCAGTGCTGGCCTTATCCCAGCTACGGCGATTTGATGTTCCGGGTATAATTCCTGGGAATCTCAATCTTAAATTTATCCTGTTCCCATTGATACACAAAGGCGTGTATGAGGCCCAGGCCTCATACACGCTTTTTTTGTGTTGTTCCCGGTTCCTTTCCGGTTCCCGGAGCATTAGATTTAGGAGGGTCGATTATGGACAACATTATGGAATTGGTGACAGGTTTAAACACAACCTGGATCCTGATCGGTGCGGCGCTGGTATTTTTCATGCAGGCCGGCTTCGCCATGGTGGAAACCGGTTTTACCCGTTCCAAGAACGCCGGTAACATCATCATGAAAAACCTGATGGACTTCTGCATCGGTACACCCTTGTACTGGTTTGTGGGGTTTGGCATCATGTTCGGAGGTTCGGGGGCCCTGTTTGGCGCCATCGATCTTTTCTCCGGCAAAACGCTGGAAGCCAACGGCTTTAACACCTTGATCTTCCAGACCGTGTTCTGTGCTACCGCCGCCACTATCGTTTCCGGCGCTATGGCAGAACGCACCAAGTTTGTTTCCTATTGTATCTACAGCGGCATTATCAGCCTGATTATCTATCCCATTTCCGGCCATTGGATCTGGGGCGGCGGCTGGCTGGCTCAGCTGGGCTTCCACGATTTCGCCGGTTCTACTGCGGTTCACATGGTGGGCGGCGTTGCCTCTCTGATCGGCGCCAGCATCCTTGGGCCCCGGATCGGCAAGTATACCAAGTCCGGCAAGTCTCGGGCCATTCCCGGCCACAGCATCACCCTGGGCGCTTTGGGCGTGTTTATCCTTTGGTTCTGCTGGTTCGGTTTCAACGGCTGCTCCACGGTGGCCATGGCTTCCGTGGACGGGGATACCGTTTCTGCAGCTCCCTCTATTTTGGCCAGCAAGATCTTCGTGAACACCAACCTGGCTGCTGCTATGGCCACTTGCACCACCATGATCTTTACCTGGATCCGCTACAAGAAGCCCGATGTGTCCATGACGCTTAACGGCTCTCTGGCCGGTCTGGTGGCCATCACCGCCGGCTGCGACGTGGTCAATCCCTGGGCCGCTGCCGTTATCGGCATCTGCGCCGGCATCGCTGTTGTGGTGGGCGTGGAATTCATCGACAAAGTCTGCAAGATTGACGACCCTGTGGGCGCCATCGGCGTACATGGCGTGAACGGTGCCATGGGCACTTTGCTCACCGGCCTGCTCATCAGCAACGAAGACCTGGCTGCCACCGGTATGAGCCGTATTCAGTTCTTTGGAGTGCAGGTGCTGGGCGTTGTTTGCGTCATCATCTGGGTGGCCGTCACCATGACCATTTTGTTCCAGATCCTCAAGCACACCATCGGCCTGCGGGTCACCCGGGAAGAGGAAATCTCCGGCCTGGATCTGCCCGAGCATGGCTTGGTCAGCGCTTATGCTGACTTCACTCCCATGGTGGAAAGCGCTGTCTTTACCTCCGGTGAGGATGACGACGACGTGGAGGCTCCGGCCGTGACCGGTTCCACCCCCGTCACCGAAGCGGTTCCTGTTCAGCTTGTCACCGACAGCGCCAGCAGCACCGTCACCGGTTCCGACGTGAAGCTCTCCAAGGTGGATATTGTCTGCAAGCAGTCCTCTTTTGAGAACCTGAAGAACGCCTTGATGAAGATTGGCATCACCGGCATGACCGTCACCAACGTTCTGGGCTGCGGTGTCCAGAAGGGTAAGCCCGAATATTATCGTGGCGTTGTGATGGAAGCCAACCTCCTGCCCAAGGTGCAGGTGGAGATTGTGGTGTGCAAGGTTCCTGTACGCAGCGTGATTGAGACCGCCAAGAAGGCCCTGTATACCGGCCATATCGGAGACGGCAAGATCTTCGTCTACGACGTGGAGAACGTGGTCAAGGTCCGCACCGGCGAAGAAGGCTGCGCTGCCTTGCAAGATGTGGAGTAATCGTATTTTTCATAGTTTATTCGCGTACAAGTGACACACATTTTCCCATACCAGGCCGCCTCGGAACTGTTCCGGGGCGGTCCTTTTTTTATGGACCCGGCAACGAAAAAGCCTCCCGGGTTTTCCGAGAGGCTTGGAAAGTTTTTTCAAGAATTGGGTGTAGGCGGCTGCGGCAGTTCCGGTTTGCCCACATATTCCATGTGAGGGAAGATAAAGTCCAGGTAGGAATCGGGGAAATATTCGTCGAAAAACTGCCGGACCACGTTGTCCGCGGGAATCTGATTGACCCGCTCGCTTTGCCGGTACACTGCCCCCACGGAAAGGACAATGTCCAAGGCCATCAGCACCGTGAACACCGCCGTCAGAATCCGGCCGGTTTTCTTGGGAATCTTCTGGATCCACCGGGAAAGGGCGGGATACAGGTCCTTCACCCACACCAGGCCCAAAATGCCCCAGAAAAAGGAATACATCAAATTGGTGCGGCCCCCTACGTTCAGGGTGGTGTCGCTATACTCCCAGGACACGGTTCCGAACACCGCCTGCTGCAAAAAGCTGCACAGATACTCAAAGGTGCCTCCGATAAACATGCTGGCCAGGAAGATCAGACTGTCCCGCTGGTTGTACATCCGGGAAAGCAGCAGAGTGATGGCCACCGCTCCCATGCCGTACACCGGAATAAAGGGGCCAAACACCAGCCCCACCCGCACCTGGAACTCGTGACAGGTGGCCAGGGCGTACAGGGTTTCCAACACAAACCCTACCACGTTGCCAATCATGAAAATCCAGAAAAGCTTCTCGTAGCACAGTCCAAAGGCAAAGGGACGTTCCTCTCCCGGGGCAAGCCGTGTCTCGTAGGCGGCTCGGGCATCCTCGTTCCGTTTGCGCAGGGCCTCCCAGGAACGGCGCCGGAGCACATCCACGTTCTGCCGGAATTCCTCCAGCTGCTCGTTGTGCTTGAGCACCTGCAAGTCCGGGAAGGCCTTCATCAAACGACGGCGCAGATGGTTGCGACGCAGGTTTTCCTCGTATTTTTCCTTGAGCCGGGCCGCTTCTCGCTGCCAATCCTTTTCCCGGGCGTTTTTCCGGTCATGAAGGGCAATGGCGCCTTTGGACAGGTCCATTCCCAGCCGGTCGGAACCCTCTCTCAATTTGCTGGAGACATATTCCAAATTTTTCAGCTTCCGGTTTAGTCCCACAATGGCCACAACCGTCACCACAAAGTCCACCAGGAACAGAGTCCCCAGGACGCCCAGCAGCACCCAGGTCAAAAGGGGAGGAATGTGGGAAAACAGCCTCCAAACCAGGGGCACCAGATAGCGGACTGTCACCGCCCCGGCAAACGCCCAAAGGATGCTGAATTTCAAACAGATGTACCCATGGAGGTTGTGGGGTTGGTCGGAGTAGTCCCACCATTTCTGGTGGAAAAGTTTCTCCAGCAGAAATCCCGCCATCCATTCCACTGCGGATCCCACCAGCATGGAACCCACCAGGAGCGCTGCCAGATTTCCCCCGAAGGGCCGCATGACAAAATCGATCAACACCACTCCTATCCCGTAAATGGGACACATGGGTCCGTTGAGAAACCCTCGGTTTACAAACCGTCTTTCCCGTATGGCCGCGAAGATTACTTCCCCACACCAGCCTAAAAACGAGAAAAGAAAAAAGCACCACAGATAAATGGTCATGGCACAGTCCATCTCCTCATTCCATAATCCCCTTGTCGATTTTTGGGTAATTCAGTAATTTTAGCAGATTTTTTAGCACCTGTAAAGACGGGGACTTTTCCCTCTCCCAGGTATATGCTATAATAGCGAAATCAACCCCGGAAAGGAGATATTTTAGGGAGTGGCTGGTGAAAACCTTTTCCCAATTGACCTCGGAAGAACTGTATGAAATTCTGCGGCTGCGGGTAGATGTGTTCGTGGTGGAGCAGCAATGTCCCTACCCGGAACTGGACGGCAAGGACTTGGATGCCCTTCACGTCTTCGCACGGAACCAGAGAGGAATTCAGGCCTACCTGCGGGTTTTGAGACCCGGAGTCTCTTTCCCGGAAGCTTCCCTGGGCAGGGTGGTTACTCGGCCCCGCCGCCAGGGATTGGGAACCCAGCTGCTGCAAAAAGGCCTGGAGGCGGCGGAAGCCTGGCTGGGAAAAGGCCCCCTGCGCATCGAGGCCCAAACCTATGCCCGCGGCCTCTACGAAAAGGCCGGATTTACTCAGGTTTCGGAAGAATTTCTGGAAGACGGGATCCCTCACATCCAAATGCTGCGCCCCTGAAAAGGGACGCCTCTCCTCTCGCTCCAAAAAAACAAGTCCCCAAAGGAAGCGGCATTAAAACCCCTTCTTTTGAGGACAATTTTTTATGGTCTGGTTCCGTTATTCAACAGGCGGTCAGACATTTCCAACGGGCGAAGGCCCCAGGGGCGCTTTTTCGTTCATCTTCAGCCCCGCTCCGGCGGAAACTGCCGAAACACCTGGGGCAATCTGGTGACAAGATCCGTGGGCAGCATGGCCCGCTGGCTCAGCTCCCGGGCGCACAGATCCCCCGCCATGCCGTGGAGGTACACCGCCAGCACCGCCGTTTCGAAGAGAGGCATGCCCTGGGACAGGAAAGCGCCTGCCATCCCAGCCAGCACATCGCCGCTGCCCCCCTTGGCCATGCCGGGATTTCCTGTGGGATTCACCGCGCAGCGGCCGTCCGGAGACGCCACTACCGTGGACGCCCCTTTGAGAGCCACCACCGCTCCTGTCTCTCGAGCTTTTTGCTGGGCAGCCCCCAGCCGGTCTCCCTGGATTTCCGGAATGGTGTCGTCGCAGAGCCTGGCCATTTCCCCGGGATGGGGGGTCAAAAGCACCGGCACCTGAACCCCTTCCAGATAGCCCGGGTGGCGGGCCAGAAAATTGATGGCGTCCGCGTCCACCACCAGGGGCCGTTCACAATGGGCAAACACCAGAGGGCAAACCAGCTCCGAACGATCCCCCAATCCACAGCCCATCAGGCAGGCGGTGCAGCCCCGCAGCGCCCCAAACAGCTGCTGCTCGCTTTCTTCCCGGCGGTTTTCCCAATCCAGCACCACAAACACCGCCTGGGGCACCGCTTGGGCCACAATGGGATAAAACCGCTCCTCTACGGCAATCTGCAGCAGGCCCACACCGCAGCGAAGGGCCGCCTGGGCGGCCATGATACAGGCCCCCACCATGCCCCAACTGCCGCAGACCAGAAGAAGTTTTCCCATGTCTCCTTTGTTGCTCTGGGGATCCGCCGGGGAAAGCCAGGCGGCAGGAAAGGTATCGTCCGTCTCAAAGATCCTGGTCTCCGCTCCTTCCACCAAAGCCGCTGGCACCCCCACCTGGCGGACCACCGTCTCCCCGCAGAACTCCTTGGCCGGGTAAGAGCAGTTGGCGGGCTTTTTCCCGGTGAAGGTCACGGTCACGTCTGCTCGGAAGGCGCCTGCACTGACTCGGCCCGTATCGCATTCCACCCCGCTGGGCAGGTCTGCGGAAATCTTCAGGCAGGAAAGGTGACCCGCATATCCCAGGTACCGTGCTGGCGTTCCGGTCAGCTCCCCTCGAAAACTGAATCCGAACACGCAGTCCACAATCACCTGGGCGCCGTCCATGGCTCGCTCCGCCTCTTCCCGGTCCTCTTCCCCGGAAAGAACCTGCACCGTCTCCGGCAGCCGGGCAAAGGCATCCACCGCCAGCTGGGTTTTGGGGACTCCCTGGGTGAGGATTACCAAAGTCTCCATGCCCCATTTCTCCAGAAAACGGGCGCACACAAACCCGTCTCCCCCGTTGTTGCCCTTCCCGCAGAGAACCACCGCCCGTTTCCCTTCCAAGGGCCGGCAGCGGCGCTCCACCTCCTGGGCCACCGCTTCCCCCGCGTTTTCCATCAGCTGAGCCAGGGTGACCCCCGCGTCCTGGGCGGCCATCTCCAAACGTTGCATCTCGTCACGGCAAAAAAGTTTCATCTGGGTTCCTCCCCTTTCATTCTCCATCTTGACAGGCGCCGATCACTGTACTAAAATGATACCAGCAATTGATCTTCGGGGCAAGGTGCAATTCCTGACCGGCAGTAAAAGTCTGCGAACGGAGAGGTTCTCTCTCCGCCGAACCGGTGCGATTCCGGTACCGACGGTGAACCGCGTTTTCTCGCGGTAAAGTCCGGATGATAGAAGATTTGGAAGCGGCTGTGTGTACCATTCCACCATTCTTTCACGGAACAAGGACCCCGGATCCCTGCGTGTTTTCGCAGTGGCCCGGTTTTTTTATGCCCTTTTTCCACCCCTCCGGTCTTTTGCGAACCAAAATTTTTCCCGAAAGGACTGGTTCGATGCAAAAGAAAGTGAACACCCGAAAAATCGCCATGACCGCCATTCTGGGCGCCGTGGCCACCGTGCTGATGTTTATCAGCTTCAGCCTGCCTATCATTCCCAGCTTTGTGAAACTGGACTTCTCCGAGCTGCCTGCCCTGATCGCCGCCTTTACCATGGGACCTGTCAGCGGCGCAGTGGTGTGCCTGATCAAGAATCTGGTCAACCTTCCCTTTACTTCTACTGGCGGCGTAGGCGAGCTGTGCAACTTTCTCATGGGCGTCACCTTTGTGGTACCCGCAGGGCTCATCTACAAGTTCCGGAAAGATCGGGCCGGCGCCTTGGTGGGCTCCTTTGTGGGCGCCGTGGTGATGGCCGCCGCCAGCTTCCCCATCAACTACTTTATCACCTATCCTTTTTATGCCGCCACCATGATCCCCATGGAGACCATTCTGGACATGTACCGGGCCATCAATCCCAACGTGGAAACCCTGGGCCAGGCCCTCTTGTGGTTTAACGTGCCTTTCACCTTCTTCAAGGCCCTGTGCAGCGTGGTGATCACCTTCCTGATCTACAAAAAGCTCTCCCCCATCATCAAGGGAAATACCATCCGGTAACGGGAGGACATTCCCGGAAAATGCAGGTTTCCCCTTGAATCCAGGAGGGTTTTGTGGTATGATGGGAGAAACGCGCAGACGAAAGAAAGTACCCCCGCGCCGCCCGGCCAGAGATTCTGCGTCACCGGCTGCAAGCGTGGAACCGGCGTGGGCGGGGGGAAGTTCCTTTTCGAGCGGCGGCGCTGAACCGGCCCTTGGGGCGGCAGTAGGCGCCGACGGCATACGGTCCCGTTACCGGCCGGAAAGGGCAGGGATTCCCTGCTGAAATTGGGTGGTACCGCGTAGTGATTACAACTTCGCCCCTTTTGCTGGGGGCGGAGTTTTTTTGTCCCCATAAGTTTCCACAAACAGGAAGGAAGGTTTGCACACATGAAAGAACAGATCGACGCCCTCCGTCGCCAATTCCTAGGGGAATTGGAATCGGCCCAGAACAGCGAAACCGTGGAAAAGCTGCGGGTGGCTTACCTGGGCAAAAAGGGCTCCGTCACCGAGCTCTTGAAAGGCCTCAAGTCCGTTTCTGGCGACCAGAAAAAGGAAATGGGCCAGCTGATCAACCAACTGAAACGCCAGGTGGAAGAGGGCATTTCCCAGCAGATGGGGAAAATCCACGCCGCCGAGGAAGAGCGGCTCATTGCCTCTGCTGAACAGTATGACGTCACTTTGCCCGTGGACCAGGCGGAGGGTTCCTATCACCCCATCACCCTGGTGCAGCGGCAATTGGAAGAGATCTTCTCCTCCATGGGCTTTACCATCGAGGATTACAAGGAAATCGTCACCGACTACGAGTGCTTCGAAGCGGTGAACATTCCCAAGCATCATCCCGCTCGGGACATGCAGGACACCTATTACCTGGATAACGGCCAGCTTTTGAAGACCCACACCTCCGCCGCCCAGAACGCCATCATGAAGAAATACGGCGCTCCCCTGCGGGCGGTGTTCCCGGGCCGGTGCTTCCGCAACGAGGCCACCGATGCCTGCCACGAGAACACCTTCTTCCAGATGGAAGGCCTGATGATCGACAAGAACATCTCCATCTCCAACCTGATCTACTTTATGAAGACCATGCTCTCGGAAGTGTTCGAGCGGGACATCACCGTCCGGCTGCGCCCCGGGTTCTTCCCCTTTGTGGAACCCGGCTTTGAGCTGGATATCTCCTGCCTGATCTGCGGCGGCGAAGGCTGCCCCTCCTGCAAGAACTCCGGCTGGCTGGAGCTTTGCCCCTGCGGCATGATCCACCCCAACGTGCTGAAAATGGGCGGCATCGATCCCGAGGAGTACACCGGCTTTGCCTTTGGCCTGGGCCTGACCCGTTTGGCCATGATGAAGTACGGCATCAAGGATATCCGGGATCTCAACAGCGGTAACCTGAAGGCCTTGAGCCAGTTTAAGCACGAATAAGGAAGGGGGAAGAATTACCATGTTTATTTCGATGAATTGGATCGGGGATTTTGTGGATCTTTCCGGACTGGACCTGGAAGCGCTGATCCACCGTTTCACCCTCTCCACCGCCGAGGTGGAAGACGTCTATCATAAGGGAGAGGACCTGCGGGATGTGGTGGCAGGCAAAATTCTCTCCATGGAAAACCACCCCAATTCCAAAAAACTCCACCTGCTGAAGGTGGACGGCGGCGACAAGATCTACGATGTAGTCTGCGGCGCCCCCAATGCTCGGGAAGGCATCATTGTTCCCTTCGTCAAGGAAGGCGGCATGGTCTCCGGCCAGGAGATCACCTGCGCCACCATCGCAGGCTTCGAGTCCCACGGCATGTGCTGCTCCGAAAAGGAGCTGGGCATCTCCGATGACCACTCCGGTCTGATGGAACTGCCTCAGGACACCCCTGTGGGCAAGGACATCTGTGAGCTTTTTGCCATCAAGGACACCGTGTTCGAGGTGGACAACAAGTCCCTGACCAACCGTCCCGACCTGTGGGGCCACTACGGCATTGCCCGGGAATTCGCCGCCCTTACCGGCCGGGAGCTGAAGCCCCTGGAAACCGTTTCCCTCTCTGCCTACGATGACCTGGATCCCATCCAGATCGACGTGCAGGACAAGGAACTGTGCTTCCGCTACACCGGGTTGAAGGTGCGGAACATTCAGAAGAAGGTCAGCCCTGTGGATATGCGGATTCGCCTGTTCTACTGCGGCAGCCGGGCCATCAACCTGCTGGCGGACCTGACCAACTACCTGATGCTGGAAATGGGCCAGCCCATGCACGCCTTTGACTGCGCCAAGGTGGACCAGATTGAGGTGAAGCGCTTTGATAAGCCCTTCCAGTTCACCACCTTGGACGGCCAGGAGCGCACCGTGGACGAGAACACTTTGATGATCTGCTCCAAGGGCGAACCGGTGGCCATTGCAGGCATCATGGGCGGTCTTAACTCGGAAATCGAGGATGACACCGACAGCCTGTTGCTGGAGAGCGCCAACTTCGATGCCGTCAGCGTGCGGAAATCCTCCACCCGGCTGGGATTGCGCACCGACGCTTCCATGCGGTACGAAAAGACCCTAGATCCGGAAATGACCCCCGCCGCCATCGGCCGGTTTATGAAGCTGCTGCTGGACATCGATCCCGAGGCCCAGGTGATTTCCCGGCTGACCGATGTGTACTGCAAGCAGTATCCCACTGTGTCCCTGACCTTCGACAAGGCCTATGTGGATCGGTACACGGGCATTGAGATCGGCAATGACCAAATCCTCAGCACCCTGCGCTCTCTGGGCTTTGGCGCCGAATTTGACGGCAGCCAGTTCCAAGTGGAAGTTCCCTCCTGGCGGGCCACCAAGGACGTGACCATCAAGGCGGACATCATCGAGGAAATCACCCGGATTTACGGCTACGACAATTTCCAGATCACCACCACCCACAGCGCTCTGTATCCCGAAAAGCGCAGCGCCGGCAACAAGGCCGACAACTTCACCAAGGACCTGCTGGTCCAGCGGTATCACCTCCACGAGGTCCACTCCTACATCTGGTTTGACCAGAAGAAGTGCAAGGACTTGGGGATTGCCTTGGAGGAAAACGTAAAGCTTCTCTCCCCCCAGAGCCCCGACCTGGAAACCCTGCGCACCAACATGGGCCCCACCATGCTGGCCTTTGTGAACGAGAACAAGTCCTTTGCTCCTGATTTCGGCATCTTTGAGATTGGCCGGGTCTGCGAAGGGGTGAAAGAGGACGGCCTGTGCAACGAACGGAAGAAGTTGGGAATCGCTCTCTACAGCCGGACCCGCAGCGAAAAGGAACTGTATCTGGAACTGCTGGAGATCCTCACCGCCCTGGGACGGGATCTGAAGCGGGCTCAGTTTACTTTCCAGAATGTGGAACCCCGTCACGGCTGGCAGCATCCCCGGAACACCGCCTCTGTGTCCTTTGGGGGTGACGAGCTGGGCTGGATGTGCACCCTGCATCCCGCCGTGCTCTCCAAGCTGGACAAGAAGGCCGCCGTGGTCTGCGCTCAGCTGGATATGGACGCCTTTGCCGCGATTCCCAGCAAGGATATCGTCTATCGGGAGCCTTCCCGGTTCCCCGGCATCGACATCGACCTGTCCCTGGTACTGCCTCAGGGAGTCACTTACGGTCAGCTTACTCCTGCTTGGGCGGACCTGGATTCCCAGACTCTGACCGGTGTAACCCTCATCGACTCCTTCCAGCAGAAGGACCTGATGAGCATCACCCTGCGGTTTGCCTTCTCTTCCCAGGAGCGCACTCTTTCCAAGGAAGAGGTACAGCCTTGGGTGGATTCCATCCTGCAAAAGCTGGCTCCCCTGGGGGTCACGCTGCGGTCCTAAAGATTACCGGCGCGGTTTTTCGGCTGCGCTTATCCTGGCGCCAGCAGGGAATCCTTGCCTGCTTTTCCCTTTGGCATTCCTGAGCCGTCTGCCCCGGATCGGAAATACGACAGGCGGCCTGTACCATTCATAAAAAACCGGCCCTCAACAGGAGCGATTCCGCTTCCTCTGGGGACCGGTTTTTGCGTCTTTTCATCTGACAAGGATATTTTGCGGGTCCTTTTGCAGCCCCAGGGGCGGATCCCCGGCCCCTTTACGAAAAAAAGGTTGCTTTTCCCGCGGGTTTCCTGTATGATAGAGGGTAGGAATTTTCGGTACGAGACGGAGGTGTTCCACATGGATTCCAACAACACCATCACCTTTTCTATGGAAGAGGTACGGGAAGCGGACATGAAGCGCATTTTAACCCTCGTGTACGACGCGCTGAAAGAGAAGGGCTATAACCCCATCAGCCAGATCGTGGGATACATCCTTTCCGAGGACCCCACCTATATCACCACCCACAACAACGCCCGGAGTTTGATCCGCCGGATCGACCGGGATGAGCTTTTGAAAGCCATGGTGCGTTCCTATCTGGGCGAGTGATGTTCCAGTATATTTAGAAAGTGCGGTGATTCTTTGAGCGAGCAGAAAAAACAGAGCTTCCCCACCTACAAGGGAAAGCCCCTGGTGCGCTGCGGGGATACCATCTACTACGGCAGCATGAAAGATAAATACGTCATCAAGATGGACATCAAGTCCAAGAAGAAAATCGGCGACCTGGAAGTGGCCGATAAGGTGACGGTACAGCTGATGTACACGGACCCGGAAATCCGCACCCGCAAGCAGATTGTGAAAACCAGCGAGAAAAACGGCCTCTACCTGGCCATGGACATTGCCGATGCCTGGCTCAGCCGAGCCCTGTCGGAATGAGATCCTACAAAAAGAGACGGACCTGCTTGTCCGCCTCTTTTTCTTTTGCCCCGCCATCACAGCCGTTCAAACCGGCTGTACCGGTGGATGCCGTATTCCTCTTCTTCCTCCACCTTCCGAACCAGCCGGTAGGGATGGGGAAACGCTTTCTCAAATTGGGCTGCCAACCCTTTTTGAAGCTGGGGATCGTCCACCTTCCGCCAGCTCTCCAGGCTCTCCCACACGAAGATGACGTGGATTTCCCCGGGTCGGTGGTCGTTGACCCAGACCTCCTTGGAAAGAAAAGGAATGTGATCAAAAAGCCCGGTATCCGCCTCTCCCAAGGTCCACACTCGATGGTCCGCCTCCAGAAAAGCCTGGACATGCTCCGGGGCCGTTTCAAAAATCAAGTGCTCCACGGGATAATGTTCCCCCTGGACGTAGGTGTATTCTTGCATGGCTTCTCCTCCTGGCTTCCGGGAATGGATTGTGTCCCTTTAGGCTACTCTCTCCCGGAAGTCTTGTCAATCCCCAAGGCATGTTCCAGCAAAATTTTTCCCCGGTTTCCAGGCGTCACCCTTGCCATTTGACGCAAAATATGGTACTCTCTCCTTAGTTGGCAAAAAATTATCAATCGGATTCCCTAGTACCCGGCAACGGATGGGAACGACAGGATTGAGGCAAACTAAAATGCCCCCTGCCTGCCCCAAAATCCGGCTCGGGATAGTTTTGAAAGGAGTAACCCTATGGTCTGCACTAGAGCTGTCAGCGATGCTGTCATTTGGGTAGGCGGCAACGACCGCCGTCTGGCCCTGTTTGAAAATCTGTTCCCCATTCCCCGGGGCGTGTCCTACAATTCCTATGTGATCCTGGACGAGAAAACCGCCCTGCTGGATACGGTGGACTCCTCTGTGGTTCTGCAATTTTTGGAGAATGTCCGGGCAACTCTGGGGGATAAGCCCCTGGATTACCTGATCGTCAACCACATGGAGCCCGACCACTGTGCCACCATCGAAGCCCTGCTGCCCTACTATCCCAACCTGAAAATCGTAGGCAACCAGAAGACCTTCCAGATGATGCGCCAGTTCTTCGACTTTGACGTGGACAAGCATGCTCTGGTGGTCAAGGAAGGGGATGCCCTGGAGCTGGGCAAGCATACTCTCCGGTTCTACACCGCTCCCATGGTCCACTGGCCGGAAGTGATGGTCTCCTACGAGGAAACGGAAAAGATTCTGTTCTCCGCCGACGCCTTCGGCACCTTCGGCGCTGTGGACGGCGCCCTCTTCGACGACGAAGTGGACTTTGACAAGGATTGGCTGGTGGATGCCCGCCGGTATTACGGCAACATTGTGGGCAAATACGGTCCTCAGGTGCAGGCAGCCCTGAAAAAGCTTTCCGGCCTGGACATCCAGACCATCTGCCCCCTCCACGGTCCCGTGTGGCGCAGCAACCTGGGTTACCTGCTGAACAAGTACGATCTGTGGAGCCGGTACGAGCCGGAAGAAAAGGCTGTGGCCATTTTCTACGCCTCCATGTACGGCCATACGGAAGCCGCTGCTAACCTGCTGGCCAACGGCCTGGCGGAGGCCGGCGTGAAGAACATCGCCGTCTATGACGTGTCCTCCACTCACGTTTCCGACCTGATCGCCGAAATCTTCCGGTGCAGCCACATTGTGCTGGCCGCCCCCACCTACAACAACAGCATCTATCCTGCCATGTTCAACCTGATCCACGACATGAAGTGCCTGCTGCTGCAAAACCGCACGGTGGGCCTCATCGAAAACGGCACCTGGATGCCTGCCAGCGGCAAGCTCATGCGGGCAGAACTGGAAGGCATGAAGGCCATGAAGATTCTGGATCCCGCGGTGACCATCAAGTCCTCTCTGAAGGAAGACAGCCTGGCCCAGTTGAACGCCCTCAAGGACGCCATTGTGGCTTCCCTGTAACCCTCATTTCCTGTCTCACCCGTGTAGGAAAAGAGAAAAGCGACCGAAACAAAAAAGGACGGCTTTGTGCCGTCCTTTTCCTTTTAAGACAATCTGTTTTTAAAATCCTCATACCCAAAGGTTTTTACCAGTTCCACTTCCCCGTCTTCCCGCCGGTAGGCGATGGAGGGAAGGGCCATCCCGTTGAAGGTGTTGGTCTTCACCATGGTGTACAGGGCCATGTCCTGGAGCACAATTTTGTCTCCCTCAGCCAGAGGATGGTCGAAGGAATAGTCCCCGATCACATCTCCTGCCAGGCAGGTGGGGCCAGCCAGTCGGTAGGTGTAGGCCTTTTCCCCAGGTTGCCCGGCGTCTTCCACCGGGGGCCGGTAGGGCATTTCCAGCACGTCGGGCATGTGACAGGCGGCGGAAGTGTCTAGGATGGCAATCTCCATCCCGTTACGGACTACCTCCATCACAGAGGACACCAGGAATCCGGCGTTTAACACCACCGCTTCCCCGGGCTCCAGATACACCTCCAGCCCATATTTCTCCCGGAAATGGCGCACCACCCGGATCAGGCGGAAAATGTCGTACCCCGGCCGGGTAATGTGGTGGCCCCCTCCCAGGTTCAGCCACTTCAAACCGGGCAGGAATTCCCCGAACTTCTCCTCAAACGCCTGGGCTGTCTCCTCCAGGGCATCGGAATCCTGTTCGCACAGGGTGTGAAAATGCAGTCCGTCCAAAAGGGGTATCAGACTCTCGTCAAAGTCTTCTCGTCTGGTTCCCAGCCGGGAGCCAGGAGCACAGGGATCGTAAATAGCGTGGCCCTCCTGGGTGGAGTGCTCTGGGTTGATCCGCAGCCCCACCTGCTTCCCCGCAGCCCGGGCCCGCTCCCCAAACCGTTTCAACTGGTGGGGGGAGTTGAATACAAAATGGTCCCCGTAGGTGAGCAGTTCCTCCCATTCGTCCTCCCGATAGGCCGGGGAAAACACATGGACTTCTCCAGGAAACTCCTCTTTTCCCAGCCTTGCTTCGTAAAGACCGCTGGCGGTGGTACCGGACAGGTACCGGCTGATCAGGGGATAACAGGAAAACATGGAGAAGGCTTTCTGGGCCAGAAGGATCTTGCACCCTGCCTCTTCTCCCACCTGCCGGAGCAGTTCCAAATTTCGTTTCAGAAGCCCCTCATCCACCAGGAAATAAGGGGTGCGCAGCTGACTCCCCATTTAATCCACCAGAACGGGGGCGTCGTCGATCTGCCAGGGCAGGCCCCATTGATTCAAGGCATCCATATAGGGATCGGGATCGAATTCCTCCACCGTGTAGACGCCAGGCTTGGTCCACTTGCCGGTGAGAAGCATCATGGCGCCGATCATGGCAGGCACGCCGGTGGTGTAAGAAATGGCCTGAGAGCCCACTTCCTTGTAGCACTCCTGATGGTCACACACGTTGTAGATGTAGGCGGTCTTTTCCTTGCCGTCTTTTTTGCCGGTGAAGATACAGCCGATGTTGGTCTTGCCCACGGTCCGGGGTCCCAGGGTGGCAGGATCCGGCAGCAAGGCCTTCAAGAACTGAATGGGCACAATCTGATGGCCTTCGAATTCCACAGGCTCTGTGGAGAGCATCCCCACGTTTTCCAGACACTTCATGTGGGTCAGGTAGCTCTGGCCAAAGGTCATAAAGAACCGGATCCGCTTGACACCGGGAATGTTCTTTGCCAGGGACTCGATTTCCTCGTGGTGCAGCAGGTACATGTCCTTGTGGCCTACCTGGTCAAAATCGTACTCCCGCTTGATGGACATGGGAGGAATTTCCACCCAGTGGCCATTTTCCCAGTAGGAACCAGGAGCAGACACTTCCCGCAGGTTGATCTCCGGGTTGAAGTTGGTGGCAAAGGGATAGCCGTGATCTCCCCCGTTGCAGTCCAGAATGTCGATGGTGTCGATCTCATCGAACAGGTGCTTCTGGGCATAGGCGCAATAGGCCTGGGTGACGCCGGGATCAAACCCGGTACCCAGCAGCGCGGTGAGGCCGGCCTTTTCAAACTTTTCTTTGTAAGCCCACTGCCAGGAGTAGTCAAAGTAGGCGGAGAAGCCTTCTTCCTTGCAGCGCTTCTCGTAAACTGCCCGCCAGGCCGGGTCGGAGATGTCCTCGGGCTCATAGTTGGCGGTATCCAAATAATTGACGCCGCATTCCAGGCAGGCATCCATAATGGCCAGATCCTGGTAGGGCAGGGCAATATTCATCACCAAATCGGGCTGGTACTCCCGAATCAGGGCAGCCACCTGGGAAGCGTCGTCGGCGTCCACTTGAGCAGTGGTGATTTTCGTGGCGGTTTTTCCTTCCAGATCGGCTTTCAAGGCATCGCACTTGGACTTGGTTCGGGAAGCGATGCAGATTTCCGTAAAGACTTCACTGTTTTGGCAGCACTTGCGGATGGCCACGTTGGCCACACCGCCGCAGCCGATGACGAGAACTTTGCTCATGGGGAACACTCCTTTATCATGTGATAACAACAGAACACGAAGCGCGAAAAGTTTTCGGTCAAGCCTTTTTCAAAAGGCTTGCGGGTTGTAGGGCAGCGCCCTGCGGTCTTGACCAGCGCGAAGCGCAAAAGAAAAAGCAGGGGCGAAGCCGCATACGCCCATAGGGCGGTAGGCGCGCGCCCCGGACCATTCACACCGAGCAAGCCCAAGGGGAACCGGATGCTTACCGTCCTCTCCCAGGGCTATCGCCTTCGGCGCGTCCGCTCCGGAAGCTTGGCTTTTTTTCGGCTGCGCCGGTTTTCAGGCCGCGCCTTTTTGAAAAAAGGCGCCCCAAAAACTTTTACGCTGCTTCTGGGTTTGCTTACTTCAGCGCCAACAACATTTCCCTGACGATTTTACAGGCAGCCATGGTGCTCACGCCGCTTTGATCGCAGGGAGGACTCAGCTCGTTTACGTCGCAGGCAATCACGTTGGCTTTCTGACACACCAGCGTCACCGCTTGCCGCAGCTGGTCAAAGCTGATTCCTCCCGGTTCCGGGGTACCGGTGCCCGGGAACACGCTGGGATCCAGCACATCCAGATCCAGGGTGAAATAGAGGGGGGTATCCCCCAGCTTTTCCAAGGTCTCCTCCAGCCCTTCCAAGTCAAACTTGTGGGTGAAGACGTGGTCCTTCCCCCAGCGGAACTCCTGCCGGTCTCCCGATCGAATCCCAAACTGGAAGATCTTCCCGTCCCCGCAAAGCTCCCAGCACCGGCGCAGCACGCAGGCGTGGGAAAGCTTTACGCCCAGGTAGTCGTCCCGCAGGTCCGCATGAGCATCAAAGTGCAGAATGTGCACCTGGGGACAATGTCGGTACACGGCCCGGAAGGCACCCAGAGTCACCAGATGCTCCCCTCCCAGCAGAAAAGGCCGCTTGCCCTCCTGGAGAATGGCCTCTGCCCGCTCCTCGATTTGGGCCAGAGACAGGGAAGCATCTCCCAAGGGAAGCTCTATGTCCCCGCTGTCGAACACCGCACAATCTTCCAGGTCCTTGTCCTGGTAAGGGCTGTAGCTCTCGATCCCGTAGGATTCCCGCCGGATGGCGGCGCTGCCAAACCGGGAGCCGGGCCGGTAGGAAGTGGTGGAGTCAAAAGGTGCCCCGAACAACACCGTTTGGGCTTCTTCAAACTCCTTGTCACAGCAAAGAAAGGTTTCTACGTTTTTACTCCACATGTTTTAAAAGCTCCTCCACATAGGCTGGAATATAAAAGGCTCCCTTGTGCAGGGTGGTGGTGTAATACCGGCAGGGGATTCCCCGCATATTCCACCGGGTCTCGTTCAAGTCCTTCAAGGGATGGTATTTCTTGGAGGCAAATCCGAACAGCCAGTGGCCCGAGGGATAAGTGGGAATATGGGCCTGGTACACCTTGCTGATGGGGAAGCTCTCCACAATATTCTTGTGGGCTCTCTGGCAGGCCGCCGCGTCCTCGGGATAGAAGGGGCTCTCGTGCTGGTTGATCAGGATCCCATCTTCCTTCAGAGCTTTGTAGCAGTTGCCGTAAAACTCCCGGGTAAAGAGGCCCTCTCCAGGACCGAAGGGATCCGTAGAGTCCACGATGATCAGGTCGTACTCGTCTTTCCGAGAGCGAATAAACCGGAGGCCGTCTTCATAGTGAATGGTGAGCCGGGGATCGTCCAGACGGCAGGCGGTTTGGGGCAGGTACTTTTTGCAGACCTCCACCACCAGGGGATCGATTTCCACCATGTCGATGTGTTCCAAGTCCGTATACTGAACCAGCTCCCGAATCACTCCACCGTCTCCGGCGCCGATGACCAGCACCTTCTTCACATGGGGGTGCACTGCCATGGGCACATGGGTGATCATTTCATGATAGATAAACTCGTCTTTTTCCGTCAGCATCATGTAGCCGTCCAAGGTCAGGAACCGGCCAAACTCCGGGGAGTCGAACACGTCGATCCGCTGAAACTCGCTTTTCCCGCTGTAAAGCTGCCGGTCCACCCGGATGGAAAGCTTTACATGGGGGGTATGATCTTCCGAAAACCAAAATTCCACTGGTCAATACACTCCCTTCAACACGTTCAGCCGCCGGATCTCCGGATCCTCCGGACCGGTCATGCTGCACCCTTTTTCCTTGGCGTATTGGATGTATTCCACAATTCTGTCGGTGATCCGTTCTCCCGGGGCCAAAATGGGGATTCCCGGAGGATAGCACATGACAAACTCACTGCACACATGGCCGGCAGATTCTTCCAGAGGCAGGCTGGTCTTCTCCGCGTAAAAGGCGTCTTGAGGGGAGAGAACCACTTCCGGCTCGATGTACTCCTGGCGCATAAGCCCAGCGGCGTCCGGTTTTCCAAACCGCCGGCGCACCTCCGACAGGGCACTGACCAGCCGTTCGATCTCCCGGGGCCTGTCCCCAATGGACAGGTAGGCCAGGAAGTTCCCCAGATCTCCAAATTCGATCTGAATATCGTACTCGTCCCGCAGCAAATCGTACACCTCAATTCCCGCCAGACCCACGTTCAGGGTATTGACGGAAAGCTTGGTTCGGTCAAAGTCGAAAACGCTGTCCCCGTTGATGAGTTCTTTGGAGTAGGCGTAATACCCGCCGATTTCGTTGATCTCCTCCCGAGCGTAGTCGGCCAATTTCACCACCTGGGCAAAGGCCTCCTTTCCCCGCAGGGCCAGGTTCCTCCGGGAGATATCCAGGCTGGAGAGCAAAAGATAAGACCCACTGGTGGTCTGGGTCAAGTTGATGATCTGCCGCACATGGCCCTCCTGCATGGCAGGACCGGTGAGAAGCAGGGAACTTTGTGTCAGGCTGCCGCCGGACTTGTGCATGGATACCGCGGCCATATCCGCCCCCGCCTCCATGGCGGACATGGGCAACTGGTCGCTGAAGTAGAAGTGGGTGCCATGGGCCTCGTCGGCCAGGCAGAGCATCCCGTGGTCGTGGGCCATTTTGGCGATGGCCTTCAAATCCGAGCAAATGCCGTAATAGGTGGGGTTGTTCACCAGCACCGCCTTGGCGTTGGGGTGCTTTTTGATGGCCAGCTCCACATCCTCCCGGCGCATGCCCAGAGGAATTCCCAGCCGTTCGTCGCAGGCCGGGTCCACATAGACGGGAACCGCCCCGCACAGCACCATGGCTCCCATGACGCTCCGATGGACGTTTCGGGGCAGAATGATCTTCTCTCCCCGTTTGGCCACGGAAAGAATCATGGCCTGCACCGCCGAAGTGGTACCTCCCACCATCAAAAAGGCGTGGGCCGCCCCGAAGGCTTCCGCGGCCAGCTCCTCCGCCTCTCGGATCACGGAAATGGGATGGCACAGGTTGTCCAGGGGCTTCATGGAGTTCACATCCATGCGCACGCACCGTTCTCCCAGCAGAGCCGTCAATTCCGGGTTGCCCCGTCCCCGCTTGTGACCGGGAACGTCAAAGGGCACCACCCGCCGTTTTTCAAATTCCTGGAGCGCCTCGTAAATGGGCGCCCGCTCTTGTGAAAGCATGTCCCTCCCCCTTTCTTCAGTAGATGTTCCGTCCACTGAAAATCTCAATCATTTCCCGGCGCAGGTTCTGCATAATCTCCAGCCGGACGCGGGGGGGCAGTTCGTAGACGTCGGTATTGAACAGGTAGTTTTGTAAATCGATATCCTTGACCATCATCTTGGTGTGGAAGAGATTTGCCTCATACACGTTGATGTCCACCGCATCGTAGCGGCGCAAGGTATCGGGATCGATATAGTTTTGGATGGAGGCCACCTCGTGATCCAGAAACAGCTTCTTGCCGTTTAAATCCCGGGTAAATCCCCGGACCCGGTAATCCATCACAATGATGTCCGAATCGAAGGAGCCAATCAGGTAGTCCAAAGTGGACAGAGGCGTGATCTCCCCACAGGTGGCCACATCGATATCCACCCGGAAGGTGGCCAGGCAGGTTTCCGGATGATACTCCGGATAAGTGTGCACCGTCACATGGCTCTTGTCCAGATGGGCCAGCTGGGTCTCCCCTACCGGCACCATGGAGCCCTCCGCAATGAGAATGGTCACCGACGCCCCCTGAGGGTCGTAATCCTGCCGGGCAATGTTCAGCACCTTGGCCCCGATCTTTTCGGTCAGGGTGGTGAGGATATTGGTCAGGCGCTCGGAATTGTACTGCTCGTCAATGTAGGAAATGTAGTCCCGCTGTTCCCGGGGAGTTTTGGCATAACACACATCGTAAATGTTAAAGCTGAGGGCCTTTGTCAAGTTGTTGAATCCGTAAAGCTTCAGTTTTTCTCCCATACCCCATACCCTTCTTTTGGTAAAAGATCGGCAATGCCACAAAAAAAGCGATGCGCCCATCGCGCACCGCTTGTAAGAATCTTTCGTGTTGCCAAAAAGCGCCCGGGAACAAGGCTCCGCTGCTTTTGCCGGCCGTTTCCGGCAGGCAGCCGCCCAGGGCACCCTTCTGGTTTCCAGTGCAAATACTCACTTTTACCACGCTTATTGACCTTTTACAAGTTGATGCGCAGCAGATGCGCCGGTTATAAAGTGACCAACTTATAAAATTGAGCTTTTAACTCAATCAATAACGGCGAAGGGATTCCTTTTCCCAAGGGGGCAGATGATGTTTCCTCCCACCTGCGGGACCGCCCTTCGTCCATCGGCGATCGACCCGGCTGTCCGTATGGCCTTAACCCAGCGTTCTGGGTGGTCTTTAGAGAAAATATTTGCATGGATCTCAAGAAAATTGCCGTCCCATGACAAATTAAGTATATCGGGAAACAGGGCTGTTGTCAAGCCGAAGATTTCCCCCTTTCTCCTCCTGAGAAAAGGCTCTTCACCCCTCCTTGGAAGACTGGGAAGTTTGGTCCTGGGACGTCAGCCGGATGGGCACTCCGTTGACCTCCACGCCTCCTTCGGCCCGGATCAACACATAGCCCACTCCGTCGATGATTCTGGTCTCCACCAGATCGCTCCGCTCCGGGTTCACCTGGATGGTCACGTCTGGGGTACAAACCCGAAACTTCTTTTTATCCACCAGATTTAAGGGAGTCAGCCGGGCGTTTTCCCCAAACTCCTCCTCAAACCGCTGGGAAAACACTTCCCGGTGCTCTTCCTCCACGCCGCTCATGGCAAGCACTGCCTCCATGCCCCCCTTGGACAGCACCAGAGGCTCCGGATCCTTGTTTTCCTTGTGCTCCTCCACCAGGTTCAGGATTCGCTCCTGCACCGACTGCATCACCTCCAGATTGCAGTCGTCCCCCAAAGTGTCCGCCAAAAGGGACTGGAATGTCTCCTTCTGGGAATCCGCCGGCAAGGGAAGTTCCTGGCGAAACAGGGCATCTACCAGCTCCTGGCAGCTGTCCGTCGTACTCTTGGAATAATACAGCACTTCGTACAGATTGGCACTCCGGTCGTCAAAGGCGGGAAACAGGAATCCCACCTCCGGCGGGGAAATCAGCCAATCTACATCCCGGTTATGAAACAGGTTCTGGGGCACCTGGTAGCTAAGCACAGGCTTTGTCATTTTCACCGGGCAAAGGGAACAGAGAATATAGGAGTACACCGTGTCGGAAGCATCCTCCAGGGAACCCCCGTCCTTGCCCCGGTAAGGAACATCGTAGGAATCAAAGGCCAACAGAATCAGGTATCCCCCCTCCCGCTGGTAGTTTTCCGCCACCTTCTGGAACAGGGTCTGGAGGGCTTCCTCGTCTTTCAGTTCCGAATTGCGCAGGGCCATCAGCAGCTTGTGCTCTTCACTGTCCACCACCTGAGCTGTGGAAAAGGAAAGACCGATCAGGTTCCTGCCCAGGCCACCAGATAAAGTCCGCCGCAACAGGGCCAGCAGGTTTTCTCCCTCTTCCTGGGGCATCAGCGCCAACGACAGGTCAAACTGGGAGACCACTTCTCCCTGCTCGCTGACATAACATCCCCGCACATGGTTGATGCTGCTTTTCTCCGGCCGGAACCGCCGGCGGATTTCGGCCACTTCCTTTTCGTTCATGATCCTTCCTCCTTCACAGGCAATGGTCTTCATTATACTCCAGTCCACCTCTGGGCGCAAGGAAAAAGGGAGAGCCTTTTCCGCTCTCCCTGAAAAATCCGTGGGCCCTTGGGCTCCTACAAAACCAGCTTGCCCATGGCTCCGGTGTAACCAAATCCCAATCCATCACTTTTTCAGTCGGGAAAGAATCACCCCAGTACACACCACCACAACACAGCACAGATACAGCCCCAGGCCCATCAAAGTGGCACTTTCCTGGGAAAATCCGTTCATCCACTGGCCAAACAGGGCGGCCACCAGGACACCCAACAGCGCCACCACCACCCCGGCCACCAAAGACCACAGAATGGTTTTTGCGGAAGGTTTCATCTCTTGTTTCTCCTTGTCCGGTTTTTAGGTCACCGCAAAGCTTCCGAGGCCGCTTTCTCCAGGTTAAGGCCTGCGCGGTACCGCTGGATGTACGCCTGAAAGCCTGCCACGTCTTCCTCTCGAGGCTCCACACAGTCCCCGGTAGCTCCTGCAAACACCCGGTTCTCCAGGTAATCGGGCAAACTTTCCCCCGGGTTCCTGTTTTTCCGGTAGGCCGCCAGCAACGCCATCCCCCAGGGGCCTCCTTCCCCGGCAGTTTCCATCACCGCCATGGGAACCCCTAGGGCTCCGGCCATAAGCCTCTGCCCTACGCCCTTGGTCTTAAACAGGCCCCCGTGGCCGTACAGCTTATCCACGGTAACTCCTTCTTTCCACAGAAGGTCCATGCCCATGCTCAGGGTGGCCATGGCCGCATTGAGCTGAGTCCGCATAAAGTTGCCCAGAGTCAAAGGTTGGGAGGGCATACGGGTAAACAGGGGACGCCCTTCTTCCAAACCTGCTACCGGTTCTCCGGAATAGCAGTTGTAGCTCAAAAGTCCTCCGCAATCCGGATCCCCTTCCAAGGCCTTCCGGTACAACAGCTCATACAGCTGGGATTTCTCCACCGGCGTCCCTGCCGCCTCCAGCAGCTGGGAGAACAGCTTCACCCAGGCGTCCAGATCGGAGGTGCAGGTGTTCACATGGACCATGGCCACAGGCAAACCGTCCGGCGTGGTGACCATGTCGATTTCCGGATAGACCCGGGAAAGGGGCTTTTCCAGCACCACCATGGCAAATACCGACGTGCCTGCGGACACATTGCCCGTGCGCACCCGCACGCTGTTGGTGGCGGTCATGCCGGTTCCCGCGTCCCCTTCGGGAGGACACAGGGGAGCACCGGGCTCCAAAGTTCCCGTGGGGTCCAGCAGCTTGGCCCCTTCCGGCGTCAGGGTTCCTGCATCTTCTCCGGCGGAAAGCACTTGAGGCAGAATGTCCCGAATGCGCCAGGAATAGCCCCGGTCTGCCACCAAAGCATCAAACTTGTCCAGCATGGTCTCGTCAAATCCGCAGCGGCCGCTGTCAATGGGGAACATGCCCGAGGCTTCCCCTACACCCATCACCTTTTTCCCGGTGAGCTTCCAGTGGACATAGCCGGCCAAGGTGGTCAGGGTGCGGATCCGGCCCACATGCTCCTCTCCCCGGCGGATGGCACGATACAGGTGGGCAATGCTCCACCGCTGGGGAATGTTGAACCCGAACAGCTCCGTCAGCTCCCGGGCTTCCTCCTCCGTAATGGTGTTTCGCCAGGTGCGGAATTCCGCCAGCTGATTTCCTTCTCCGTCAAAGGCCAGATAGCCGTGCATCATGGCGGAAAAGCCCAGGGCCCCCAAACGCCTCAGGGATTCCCCATACTGGTCTTTCACCTGCCTGGCCATGTCTCCGTAGGCGCTTTGGATGCCCTTCCAGACCTCGTCCAGAGGATAAGTCCACACCCCATTTTCCAGCCTGTTTTCCCAATCGAAAGCTCCCGAGGCGATGGGACTGTGGTCCGGCCCAATGAGCACCGCCTTGATCCGGGTGGATCCCAATTCCAGACCCAGCACCGTTTCTCCCGCCCGAACCGCCCGGGCGATCTCTTCCCGATTCATCATCGCAACTCCCTCCCTAGTTTGGTGATACCATTGTATCACATTCTCCCAAGTTTTGCACAGGAAAGCACCTGGCATGTGGAAAAAATCCCCGGGTATTTTCTCTTTCTTCAAAACCACCCCCGGGGTTGTGGGGACCGGGATAATCTGATATAATATGGGACAGTGAGCGTCCGTCCCGGCTGTGGGGCGGCAAAACGCAGGCAACCAGGGCAGGCGCAGACGCGTCTGCTTTTTCCAGTTGCCTCAGACGGAATCGGGGGAATTACGGTATGGGGAACAAGATCGGCTTTGACAACGACAAATATCTACAGATGCAGTCTCAAAAAATCCGGGAACGCATCCAGACCTTCGGCGGCAAGCTCTATCTGGAGTTTGGAGGCAAGCTTTTTGACGACTTTCACGCCTCCCGGGTCCTGCCGGGCTTCAAGCCGGACAGCAAGGTGAAAATGCTTCTGCAGCTAAAGGATCAGGCGGAGATCCTGCTGGTGATCAACGCCGCAGACATTGTGAAAAACAAGGTTCGGGGCGACCTGGGCATCACCTATGACATGGACGTGCTCCGGCTCATCGACGCTTTCCGGGAAATCGGCCTGTATGTGGGCAGCGTGGTGCTGACCCAGTTCGCCGGCCAGCCCGCCGCCGAGGCCTTCCAGAACCGGCTGGAAACCCTGGGGGTCAAGGTGTTCCGCCATTACACCATCCCCGGCTATCCCTCCAACATCCCCACCATCGTCAGCGACGAGGGGTTTGGCAAAAACGAGTATGTGGAAACCACCCGCAGCTTAGTGGTGGTCACCGCTCCCGGCCCCGGCAGCGGTAAAATGGCCACTTGCCTTTCCCAGCTCTATCACGAGTTCAAACGGGGGGTTCACGCCGGGTACGCCAAATTTGAGACTTTCCCCATCTGGAATCTCTCCTTGACCCATCCGGTAAATCTGGCTTATGAAGCCGCCACCGCGGACCTGAACGACGTGAACATGATTGATCCCTTCCACCTGGAAGCCTATGGGGAAACCGCTGTCAACTACAACCGGGACGTGGAAGTCTTCCCAGTGTTGAACGCCATGCTGGAAAAAATCATGGGACAGTCCCCCTACCGCTCCCCAACGGACATGGGTGTCAACATGGCCGGCAACTGCATCGTGGACGATGAAGTCTGCTGTCAGGCCGCCCGTCAGGAAATCATCCGCCGGTACTACAGCACCCTGTGCGATCAGCGTCAAGGAAAACTCACCGGGGAAGAAGTGATGAAGGTTGAGCTGCTCATGAGCAAAGCAGGCGTCACTCCGGAAGACCGTCCGGTCATTGCACCCGTTCGTGAATTGGCGGAAAAAACCGGCCTTCCTGCCGCAGCCATTCAACTGCCCGACGGAAAAATTGTCACCGGGAAAACCTCCACTTTGCTGGGCGCCTCCTCTGCGGCTTTGCTCAATGCCTTGAAAGCTCTGGGCGGTATCCACAAGGAGATCCACTTGATTTCCCCCATTGTCATTGAGCCCATCCAGAAGCTGAAGATCACCCATCTGGGCAACAAGAATCCCCTGCTGCACACCGATGAGATCCTCATTGCCCTGTCCATCTGCGCGGCCACCAACCCCACCGCTGAACTGGCCATGCAGCAGCTTCCCAAGCTGAGAGGCTGTGAGGCCCATTCCTCGGTGATCCTCTCCCATGTGGACGAGAACACCTTCCGGCGGCTGGGGGTCAACCTGACCTGCGAGCCCCAGTACCAGACCAACAAGCTCTACCACAAATAAGCAAAAAAGAAAGGCGTGCCGCGAATCAGAATCTTTTCGCGACACGCCCTTTTTGTCTTTTTGCGCCGAATTTCTGCAGGAAAAGCCGGAATTACTCTCGACTGCCAAGATACTC
>UQQZ01000014.1 GCA_900543305.1 uncultured Oscillospiraceae bacterium | reverse complement strand
AAGCTGGAAGGAAAAACTGAAAGTAAGGATTGAAAAGCAAAGTTCCAGATTGAAAACGGTGAGGAGTAGAAAAAGAAAGAGCTGTAGGATGCCCAAGGTTTTGAAAATATTCAAACCGGAATGGGATGTTTTTCAAGAGTTTAGTAATCACAAATGGTGATGAAAAGTTGAGAGGCAAACAGCTCAAGGGAAATTGCGAAGTGCGAAACTAATTTTGCAGAAAGGCGGGTGAGTCCCATGGATCAAAAAGAACCTCAGAATTTAGAGTCTGCGGACTCACATTCCGCAGACTAAATAGATTAAAATATAATAGAAAGAAGGTTCCTTATTCTGAATCTTTATCAGATGCCAGGAAACCAAGAAGGCACGGATCTGTTTTGAAACCGTAAGTTGAACGAGCTTACTAAAGCGTGACTTTAGCCAACATATGGCTAGAAAGATAAATACGGTAAATACAAACGGTAATGATGTGCCGAAAGAAAAGGTCAAAGCCAATGTACTAAGAAATTTAAAATGAAATTTCTCTTTCCTGGATAGAGTTGGTTTTTGAAGACTAAATTCTAAAGAGGAAATACATAGTATAATGGTTGTAAACCAATGACGACAGAGTACAAGGAATATGTGGATTCATGGTTAGTCGATAGACGAAGAAAAACCATTGATAGAATCACAAATTATTTCCTTTAGTTGTTGGAGTTGGCAGCAATACCTACGAATGAAGAGGGCTTTTGGGGTGTTTCTCAAAAGCCCTTTTTGTTGTATATATCCAGAAATAAAAAAGAACTCCTCCCAAAATTCCTGGTATTTCCTCTTGTTCCTTTGTGGGGACCGTGCTATAATAAAAAACATGAAACCGTGTCTGGTAAAAACGGTTCTAAATTTTTTTATGGCAGGTGGCAGTATGCGCAAAAAGTCTTTGGAACGCTTTCTGCAAGAGGAAGAATTCAAAAACTTTTACGAGACCTTAGCCCAACAGTCCGGTTTGGAACAAATTGCCCAGTATTCCCAACATGGCTCCACCACTCGGCTGATGCACAGCGTAGCGGTGGCTTATTACAGTTACCGGCTTGCACGGTTTACCCGGTTGTCATTTCATTGGGAACAGTTGGTACGAGGGGCGTTGCTCCACGATTATTTCCTGTATGACTCTCAGGACGGAGATCCCGCACATCGTTGGCATTGGACCCGTCATCCGGGGATTGCGGCAGATAATGCCAAAAAAGAGGTCCCTCTAACGGAGATCGAGGAAAATATCATTCGCTGCCATATGTTTCCCTTGACCGCAAAACCTCCCAAGTACCGGGAAGGCATTGTGGTGACGCTGGTAGATAAAGCATGTTCTGTCTACGAATTTTTCAGCCGTGCCAACCCATATCCCACGCTGCGGACAGAAGTGGTTCCTCAATGTTCGGTTCGTCCCGCGATTTGGTTTTTGTTGCCGGAGATGGTGGGTAAGCGGTTGTAATCCCATGAAAATCCAAGAGGCTTCCCGAGAGGGAAGCTTTTTTCTTGAATTTTTCCAGTTTTTTTGGTATACTTAGCATTCATTAAAACGGGTGATTTAAACCTGTAAGGTGGTGATTGGACGATGATACGAACGCTGTTTCAAAAATACAAGGAATTGATCCTGTATGTTTTTTTTGGCGGGCTGACGACCCTGGTTAACTGGGGACTTTATTGGATTTTGGCAGATGTGTTCGCGGTGCCCTACATGTGGTCCACAGCCATTGCCCAAATCGCGTCCATTTTATTTGCTTACGTTACCAACCGAATCTGGGTATTTGAGAGCAAGGCTCGCGGCTTGGTGCCGATTTTAGGGGAAATGGTACGGTTTTTTGGATGCAGGGCTTTCTCTTTTGTTTTGGATCTTGCCTGCATGCGGATTGGTGTGGGAGTGCTGGGGATCAACGACAAGGTGATGAAGCTTCTCTCCAATGTGATCGTAATCATAGTCAACTATGTCTTTAGCAAAGTTTTTGTCTTTCGCAAGCCGAAAGAGAATCCGGGTCATTGACGCTGAGACCCGTATGCGGTATAATAAGAATTAAATTATGTAAATCGGGAGGAACTATCATGGCGCGTAGAAACCGTGAGGACGTTCAGCAATTTGAAGATCTTTCCAGCTATTCTTCCTCCAAAGAATATAAGAAACGAAAGAAAAACCGGCGGGGAAGAGCGGTCCTCCGTGGCATCGCCGTGGCGTTCTGCCTGTTGTTTATTCTTTGTGGCAGCGGATTGGTGTATGTGTCCACCGACTTGCTGGCAGGGCTGACCACCACTTCCATTGCCAAAGACAATGAAGCGTTGGGCATTGACCCGGAAAACATTGTGATGGACGACAGCATCAAGAATATCGCCTTGTTTGGTGTGGATTCCCGGACCGATGAATTTACCGGATTGTCGGACGTTATCATGATTCTCAGCGTGGACAACAAGCATGGAAAGCTGAAAATGACCTCCATCCTCCGGGACAGCGAAGTCCAAATCGATGGAGAAAGTTACAATATGGGATATATCAGCTGGCAGGAGAAGATCAATGCCGCCTACAATTACGGCGGTTCCGAACTGGCAATCCGAACCTTGAACCAGAACTTTGATTTGGATATCCGGGACTATGTGACCATCAACTTTGCCAATATGGCGGCCATTGTGGATGCCTTTGGCGGTGTGGATATTGACCTGACGGCTCAAGAGGTAAGTGCACTAAACAACAACCTGCATACTCTGGCCTTGGAAGTGGAAGACCAGAAGGCGAAGGACCAAGCCAACGGCACTTACAACGAGCATAATTATGTGGAGATTCTGGATTCCGATTATATCCCCACTCTGGACGGCGTGGTGAGCTTTGCCTCTGGCAATTATAAGGAAGGGGAGTATCATCTCAACGGCAACCAGGCAGTGGCCTATGGGCGGATCCGTAAGATTGACAGTGACTGGGAGCGGGTCCGGCGCCAACAGACTGTCTTTTCCGCGCTGATTGAGAAACTGGAAACCATGAGCTACGGGGAGTATCCCAGCCTGATTTCTGAAATGATGCCCTATTGTGAGACCTCCATGGATCTGTCGGACATTGTGGCTATGACTCCCATTTTGGTCAGCGGATTCTCCATCAGCAGCATCAGTGTGCCCGACGCCAATTTTGAGACGGATCTGTTCAGCGGAAACATTGACGATGTTTACCATATGATTTACGATACCAGCAGTGCAGCTAAGCGAATCAGCGCCTTCATCTACGAGGAAGATTCGCCCTATTGGGAAGAATACGGAGATTCTTCCCTGAGCAGTGCCCCTACGGAATAACGGGGCAAGATCTGGAGGCAGGGAATGGGATATAGAGACAATCAGCGGACGCCCCGGCACAGTGCGCCGGAAAGCGGACGCCGTACCGGTACCTCAAGGAGGACAAGCTCCAGCCGGCCTCGGAGGGAGCCCTTAAACGATCATTACTACTATGAAGAACCGCCTCGAAGCAGAGGAAACGACCAGTTTGAAGATATTTCCAGTTATTCTTCCCCGAAACGTCGTCGGGAAGACCAGCGGGCTTTGGAACAGCAGCGCCGCAGTGGACGCAGCTCCCGAAAGAAAATGGGGGCAGGCAAGAAAGTGGCCATTGGACTGCTGGTGGTGTTGATCCTGGTGGGAGCTGGATTCTTCTATGTGTTCGGGTATCTTCTCAATGGGTTAACCATGACATCCATTACCAAAGACCCGGAAGCACTGGGGATTCAGGACGGGGTTTTGACGGATTCCAGCATTAAGAACATAGCCTTGTTCGGACTGGATGCCCGGGAGGATGAAAATGTAGGCCGTTCGGATGCGTTGATGATCCTGACGGTGGACAACAAACACGACAAATTGAAGCTAACCTCCATTCTTCGGGACAGTGAGGTGCAGATTGACGGCTACGGCAGCGACAAGATCACCCATGCATATGCGTATGGGGGACCCGAGCTGGCCATCAAGACTTTGAACCAAAACTTCAACCTGGACATCCAGGATTATGTGACGGTCAACTTTATCGAAATGGCAAAGATTGTGGACGCTTTTGGAGGCGTTGACTTGACCATCACCGAGGACGAGATGACGGAGATCAACAACAACTTGTCCATGCTGTACCTGGAATCCAGCGATGCCGAGATTCAAGATTCCGACTATCTCCACGAAAGTGGGGAGGTGCACCTGAATGGCAACCAGGCGGTGGCCTACGCCCGGATCCGTCATCTGGACAGCGACAATGTCCGTGCCTCCCGGCAGCAAGAGGTGCTCATGGCTTTGGTCCAATCCCTAAAGGGGAAGAGCAAGTTGGAGTATCCCGGCCTGATCCGAAAGGTCATGCCCATGTGCGAAACCTCTCTGGATTTTGGAGACACCATGGGAATGGCGCCCATCATGTTCACCAATTTCGAGATGGAGACCTTGTCCATTCCCGGAGAAGAGGAACAGGCCTATGGGGATTACAATGACGCTGGGGCTTGGGTTTACCGGTACGATATCCAAGCGGCCGCCCAGCACATCAGCCGGTTTATTTATGAGGAAGCTTCCCCCTATTACACAGGGAGTTCGGAAGAATAAATGAGAAAGGGTGCTTGATTGTGAACGATCCCGTATTGGTAATCATGGCTGCCGGCATGGGTAGCCGCTATGGAGGGCTCAAGCAAATTGATCCCGTAGGGGCTTGCGGGGAAAAAATCATTGATTATTCTCTGTTTGATGCCCGTCGGGCCGGTTTCAAGAAAGCTGTGTTTATCATCAAGGAAGAGCTTCTGCCTGACTTTCAGGAGGCCGTGTTCCAAAAGGCGTCCCAGTACATGGAAATCCAATGGGTGTTCCAGAAGCTTCAGGATGTGCCGGAGGGAGTACAGGTGCCCGAAGGCCGGGTCAAACCCTGGGGGACGGGTCATGCCACTCTGACGGCAGCCCGGGTATTGGGCGACGCCCCCTATGCGGTGATCAATGCAGACGATTTCTACGGTAGAGAGGCTTTTGAAAAGATCTACCATTTCCTGAAAAACGCCCGGGATGGGGAAAAACTGGATTTCGCCATGGTGGGATATTATCTGAAAAATACGGTGACCGAGAACGGTTATGTATCCCGAGGGGTGTGTCAGACTCGGGATGGATTCTTGGAGACGATCACCGAGCGGACCCACATTGAGCAGCGGGAAGAGGGCATTGCCTATACGGAGGACGATGGGGAAACCTGGGTTCCTCTGTCTTCGGAGGCTGTAGTTTCCATGAACATGTGGGGCTTTACCCCTGGATTTACGGCGGCTCTGGAAACGGATTTCCGTCGCTTCTTCCGGGAAGATGTGCCCCAGAATCCGGAAAAGGCGGAGTTCTTCCTGCCTTTTGTGGTCAACGACTTGCTCCGTCAGGGAAAGGCCCAGGTGACGGTGCTTTCTTCGGCAGACAAGTGGTATGGGGTTACCTATCACGAGGACAAGGAAACGGTGGTAAAGGCCATTGAAGCCATGACCAAAGCGGGTACCTATCCGTCTCCCCTGTGGAAGTGACAAGACTGTGTCCATAAAAAAACTGGCCCTTTGACCATTTTTCAACAGTCAAAGGGCGAGCGAGCCGGAGACCCTTAGGAGATGATATTCCGCGAAACCCTAAGGGCTCCGGTCCTGTTGGACAATATCGTTTCCTCCGGGTTCGCAAACGCTTACCGGATCGCTTGGTAGTAGTGTGGCCTGGTGAAGGGAAACTTATGCATCCGCCAAAAAAAATCCGGGATACAGCTTGAAAAAATGCCCTGGATATGGTAAGATAATGTACGTTGTTTCGGATATTTCCGCGGAAGATAGTAGGAGGAATCAAGTCAAATATGGGTCCAATTGAAATTATTCTTGGCATCATCCTGATGCTGTTTGCCATCGCCATTATCATTGTGGTTTTGCTCCAGGAGGGCAGCCAGAAAAACCTGGGTGTTGTGACCGGCGGCGCAGATACGTTCCTTTCCAAAAACAAGGCTCGTTCTGTGGACGCATTTCTGTCTCGCTGGACCAAGGTGATTGCAGTCGGCTTTTTCGTTCTGGTCATTGTGACCAATGTCATCATGTACTTTGTGGTGTAAAGCCCGGTCAGGAAGCACGCCTCGCGGATTCCGCGAGGCGTTTTTCACTTTATCGAATGGATGAATCAAAAGGAGGAAGGGTATGATCCGCCTGGTGGAAAAAGAGGGAGAAAAGCGCCGAATGCTGGACCTTTGCGAGAAAACCCCATTCGGTGTTAAAATCTCATCTGTGGCCACGGCATACGGTTTTGATAAGAGTTTTGCCTGTTTTTGGCTGGACACGGAATCGGATGTTGTATTTTGCCTGGTTGATGGGGTGATGATCCTTTCTGGGACCGTCATGGAACGGGACCCCATCCGGCTTTTCCTTCGGACGGTGGGAGCGAAAGGGGTCATGTGTGCGGTGCGCAATGCGGAGGCCCTGGGGCTGGAGGCGGAAAGCACTGGAGATGTGCTCAAGCGGTTCCTGAAGGCCACGGACGATACCCCTCTGCCTCCCTCGCCGGTAAGAATCCGTGAGATTTATGAGCTTTTGGCGGAGACCGGAATGGTGGAAGAATTTGAACCCTTTTATCTGGACCTTTCCCACAAGCTCCGTCATCATTCGGCGCTTGCCTTGACCATCCCTGGTTTGGAGGGATTGTGCGCCTGTGCGGTTGTATCCTCCATCAGCCGGAAAGGGGCTATCCTATCGGCTTTGGCGGTCCGGGAAGACTGTCGGCGAAAGGGGATGGGCACCCGGCTGGTCCGGGAAATCGAGTCATATTTTCCAGAGAAAACTTTATATGTTTTCCGGGAAAAAGGAAAAAACAAGGAATTTTATCGTGGATTGGGATACACCAAGACGGATACCTGGGTGTATTCCACGTTATAAGGAGAGTCAGACATGGAAGTATATCCTTATTTTGCCGTTGCCCCCAAGCTGTTGGAAGCAGCCCAGCGGGCGGAGGAATTGGCAGAGCCCCAATTCCGGCAGATTGAAGAGAATCAGCGGTATAACCAGCAAAAAATGCTGGCTGCTTTTAACCGGGCGGGAGTCAGTGAAAGCCACTTTGTGGGCAGCACCGGATACGGTTATGGAGACCGGGGCAGGGAGGTGCTGGATCAGGTTTACGCCTATGCTTTTGGGGCAGAGGATGCCCTGGTTCGTCACAATTTTGTCAGCGGTACCCACACCTTGACAGTGGCCCTGTTTGGAATGCTTCGTCCTGGAGACAAAATGCTCTGTGTTACGGGGACGCCCTATGACACCATCCAAGGGGTCATAGGCATGAATGGCCGGGAGGAAAGCGGCTCCCTGAAGGAGTTTGGCATCTCCTATGAACAGATTGATTTAAGGCCTGATGGCACGCCGGATCTGGAGGCCATGGAAGAGCGGATCACTCCGGCATATCGGATGATCTATATTCAACGTTCCAGAGGATACAGTTTGCGTCCTTCTTTGCGGGTGGAGGATATTGCCCCTATTGTGGAGATTGCAAAGCGTAAAGCTCCCCAGGCTATCGTCATGGTGGACAACTGTTATGGCGAGTTTGTGGAGCGTGAGGAACCTTTGGCGGTTGGTGCCGACATCATTGCGGGTTCCCTGATCAAGAACCCTGGTGGTGGCATTGCTCCCACAGGGGGATACATTGCAGGCCGTAAGGATCTGGTAGAGCTCTGTTCCTATCGTCTCACCACTCCGGGTACAGGTCGGGAGTTGGGATGTACGCTGGGTAACAACCGTGAGCTGTTTTTGGGTGCGTTTCACGCTCCCCATGTAGCAGGGGAAGCTCTCAAGACCGCTGTTTTTGCGTCAGCTTTGTTTTCCCAGTTGGGATTTGGCGTCACCCCTACACCCCAGGAAAAGCGAGGAGACATCATTCAGGTGATGCTGTTGGAAAACAGAGAAAATCTGATTGCATTTTGTCGAGGGGTCCAAAAGGGAGCACCGGTGGATTCCTTTGTCGTGCCGGAGCCCAGTGAGATGCCTGGTTACGACAGCGAGGTAATCATGGCAGCCGGAGCATTTACCTTGGGATCATCCATTGAGCTTTCCGCCGATGCGCCTCTTCGGGAGCCTTATGCAGCCTGGATGCAGGGAGGCCTCAACTATGAGAGCGGGCAGTTGGGTATGTTGTTAGCTGCTCAGGAAATGGTCAACGAAGGTTTGATGCAGCTGTAAATACAAGTGATAGCAAGGCCCAAGAGGAAATGCCTCTCGGGCTTTTTTTATCCTTTTCTGTGGTTTATAAAGATGTTTATAAACTTTTTCCGAAAACATTTGCAAAACTCTTTAGAAAAGTTTATGGGATCAATTTCCGTTTTCTGGTTTTTTCCCTAATTATTACAGAATGAAAAATGAGGAGAGGGGGATAGGCTGAGTAAGAAAAAAGTGCTTTATAAACGTATGTCATCCTTTAGAGATCAAAAAGCATTTTATCAGAGCGCCAATTAGGAACCTTCTCTCATATGTCCCTGCCTTGCCTCAAGGGCGAGAGAAAACCAATGGATGGAGTGAATGGGATGGATCCTGTTTGTTAGAAAATCCCTGTGGCAAAAAACAGAAAAAAGGAAACAAAAAGACCGTGGTAAAACCACGGCCTTTTTGCTTTTAATGAGGATGTATTTTAGAAGACTTGTACTCTTGTTTTAGTGGATAAAGGTGGGAAGTGCCATACCGTTCAGGTTCACATAGCACATATCCTCGTGGGAAACTTCGCTGGCAAAGCGCTCGAAATCGCTCATGCGGCGAACTGCCCGGCGAGCGGCCTTGCGCTCATCGTGAGAAGCTTTGTTCAACTTTCTGGAAGTGAAGATGGTTTCAGGCTTTCTGCTCATAATCGAAGACTCCTTTATGGTCATATTGTCAAAATACTGATTTGTTTGGTTAAGAAAGAATTCTTACAGTCTCTGCCAGAGGGGGAAGGACACGCCGCTGACGTTCACATAGCACACATCGCGATTGGCGTTTTCTTCCACAAACCGGTCCAGATTGCTCATCCGGCTCTGCTTCTCGGCAGCGGCCTCCAGCTTTTCGCGGTTGGCCTTGTTCAGTTTTCTGGAAGTATAGATAGATTCAGCTTTTCTGCTCATAATTTATTTACCCCTTTCAACACTCATTCTCAATTCTCGATTTCAGAATACTTATACTACGCGGTATTTCCTAACGGGCTTTCCTAAGGATTACATTCTCTGCCACAGAGGGAAAGCCACACCGCTGACATTTACATAACAAACGTCGTGATTGGAATTGGCCTCGACGAAACGATCCAGGTCATTCATTTGACGGCGTGCTTCACGGGCAGCTTCTCTCTTCTCATGCGCAGCCTTGTTCAGCATTCTGGAAGTGTAAATGGATTCTGCTTTTCTGCTCATTGTAACTACCCCTTTCGTAGATTGAAGTTGAGGTATTGGGTTTGTGGTTTTTGATTTGTCTTTTTTGCTTCCCTCAACTTACAGCCATATTATAAAGCCGCTTTATAAACTTGTCAAGGGTTTTATAAAGATTTTTTTGAAAAATTTACGGAATTTATAAATGACACAAAAAAGCCCTCCTGCACAGCCTGTTTTTGGCTAATACAGGAGGGAAATGTGAACAAAACCTCAAATCCTTATGAGGAAACGGTTAAATCCCGCACGCTATCCCGCTCTACAAGCTCTGTTGGAAGCTCATATTTGATGCAGGGATCAGAAATTCCTAGCTTTTTCATCCTTCTCAGATTGTCCAGCAGCATCACGCATTCTCTGCCCATCAGATGACGGTAGTTCTTCACGCTGGTCAGATTGGGCTCCAGCATGGTGCAGATGGAACGGTTATCGAAGCCCACTACCGAAACATCGTCAGGAACCCTCAAGCCCATCCGTTGAACGGCTTTGACCGTGTACCAAGCCTGGCGGTCATTTTCTCCCACCAAGGCGGTAGGCATGTGGTCCAGACGTTTGAAGGCGTTTTCCAAGGGATCCAGAACATGCTGATCCCCTCTGGATCCAGTTTGGAAGTAAAATTCCCGCCGGTCCTCCAAGCCAAACTCTCGCAGAGCCTGGTGGAAACATCTGCGCCGTTCTAAATGACTGTCGTGCTCAATGCCGCTGTAAACGTAACCGATTTCCTTGTGGCCCTTTTCCTTTAAATACTGGACCACCCGGAACATGCCCTGTTCGTTGTTGATGCAGACACTGCTCACCCGCATGTCCGGGCGATAGGAATCTACGAAAACACAGGGAATGTCCAAACTATGGATATCCTTAAGGATACTTTCATCGATACAGCTGGTTTGGACAATGGCTCCCATAATTTCGCCACTGCCTTCCAAAAACCGCCGTAACCCGGCATTTCCCTGGCAGCTCATATGGAGCACCACCAAATTGTAATTGCTGTCCCGCGCTTCCATTTCCGCACCCTCCAAAACGGCAGGGTAAAAAGCAAACCGGTCGTTGGACTCATCGCAGCTGGTATAAATCAAGTATGCGATGGAGGCACGTGCATGGGGATGATTGGGATTGTTGTCGGAGCTGGCTGGTTTTGCGCCAGCCAGCATATCCCCATATCCCAAGGCCTTGATTTGCTCAATCAGGGAATGGCGCAAGGACTGGCTTACCCCTGGTTTATTGTTGAGGACCAGGGAGATGGTGGCTGGGGAAACGCCCAATTTTTTCGCCAAATCTTTCGCTTTCATACAAATGACACCACACAAAAAGGTGGAAAAAACCCACTTTATAAATTTATATAAACATTATACCGCGTTTTTTAAAAAATGCAAGTAAAAGTAGACAATTTGTGCGGAAAATAATCCGACGGTGCATGAAAACTGGATAAAAGTGGAGAGAATCCATAATTCGTTGACAAAAATCGACAGGAGGGATACAATAAACAGGAAAAATGAAAGAAGGGGAGCTAGCGTTACCGCGGCTGAGAGGAGCTTCGAGCTTAGACCCTTCGCCCTCCAGGGGCGGGAACCTGATGCGGATAATGCCGACGCAGGAAGTATTTCATCGAGCCATCACGCTACGAAAGACGATGTTTCAAGCGATGGGATGATTTGGGCTGTGCGGTTTCTCTCCGGACAGCCCTTTCTATTATATATATGGAAAGGGAGAAGGAGTATCCATGCCGGTTGCCAATTTTTCAAAAAAAGTGAGAGGAAGAATGCAATCGTGAATGCTACATCCAAACGTACAATGAACTTGGTGCTGGCTGGAGTGATGGTGGCTATGGCTACCGTGCTCAGTTTTATCAAGCCTTTTGGCCAGTTGCCCTACGGTGGGTCGGTCACTGTATGCTCTATGCTGCCGATTATGTTTTTCAGCTATCGTTGCGGGCTGAAGTGGGGGCTTTCGGCAGGCTTTGTGTTCAGTGTGATCCAGCTTTTGTTGGGACTGGGAGATCTGCGGGGATTGACTCCCGGCACCTTGATTGGCTCCATCTTTCTAGATTATATCCTGGCATTTACCGTTCTGGGATTGGGCGGCATGTTCCGGGGAAAGATCAAAAATGATGCAGCGGCCTTTACCTTGGGCAGTTTTGTGGCCATGATGCTCCGGTATTTTTGTTCCTTCCTGTCCGGCTGGGTGTTGTGGGCTGCCCTCAGCGACGCAACGGATATGCAGGGATTCATCGCTCAATTTATCCCTGCTTTGGCAAATGTTTCCGGCACCACTTTGGCCATTGTCTATTCACTGGTGTACAATGGTGTGTACATGATTCCCGAAATGGTTCTTACCTGCGTGGTGGGATTCCTGCTGGTCCAGTTGGCAGGAGACCAAATTCTGGAAAAGAAAAATTGAAACGTGGAAGTCCTAACCCATTTCCGGGTCCCTGTGGAAAAATTTCCTTCAACCCAGGGAACCTGAAGTAGACAAGCTATAAAGACTCCCCAAAACAAAGAGAACCGGCATCCGAAGAGCGTTTTCCGCTCCTAGGAGATGCCGGTTCTTATGGTTTCCTGCAGTTAAAGCAGTGCTTCAGACAAGGGGTCTTGCCGTCCTCGGAAAGAAAATGCGGTTTTTGGGGGTGAAGGAATGGAAAAAGGGGTTTACAGTTGGGGATATAGCTCGTCGAAGACAGCCCGGTTCAACGCCGGCGTATCGCGGCATTCCGCCACCAGGGTGATCACAGCGTCTTTTTCTCTGCACAAAATGGACCACTGACCGTATTTTCCGTCCGCACGGAAAGTGTTTTGCTCTCCGGCCCAGAACAGGTACCCATAGCCATAGCTGCCGTTTTCCACTTGCTTGGAGGTGCTGGCCTGGATCCATTGGGGGGAGAGAAGCTGTTTCCCGTTCCAAGATCCGTTCTGCAGGTAGAAAAGACCAAAGGTGTGCAGCTCCGACAAAGTGAGGAACAATCCCCCTGCGCCGAAGGTGTTTCCTAGAGGATCCCACTCCCAGGTGGGTCTGGTGATCCCCAGGTGCTGAAACAGGCGAGGGGTCAGGTAGGAAACCAAATCGCAACCGGCTCTACGCTGGACCAGAACGCCTGCCAGATAGGGACCCACGTTGTTGTAGACAAAATGGGTTCCCGGTTCGTAGACAAAGGGCAGGGAAAGGGAAAGCTTGACCCAGTCTTTTTCCTCATAGAGAGGCCGTTGGGCGCCCATCAGGCTGGCTTTTTCCTGACCCAAGCACATGGTGAGCAAATCTCGAACCGTGGCTTTTTTCAAATTGTCTCCGGGATTTTTGGGAAGCTCCTGGGGAAAAATATCCACCAACCGTTCCTCCAGGGAGAGCAGCCCTTCCTGAAGAGCGAATCCTACCGCGCAGGAAGTAAAGCTTTTGCTGGCAGAATACACATTGCGGCGGCACTCTTCGTCCCAAGTTTCATAGGCGATCAGTTTACCGCCCTGGGTGATTTTGACACCCAAAACCCCCAAAGGTTTTGCCCGATGGCCGAATCCTTCCAAATCCATTGTTCACAAACTCCTCTCGGATTTTTTCCCATTATATTCCATGGAAAAGAAAGGCGCAAGAGCAGATTTCCAGAACCTTCGTGGCATAAAGCCTGGAAAACCGGCCAAACTAGGTTTTGTAAAGCGTGAAGTTCATGTTTTACAAAAATCAGTGAAAACGAGGTGCCTTGTATGAACCGATTGGAATGTCAGGTGACCAGTTGCCAGCATTATCAGAACCACCAGTGTAGTTTGGCGGGGATCCAGGTAGACGGACCTTCTGCCCGGGAAAGCAGCCAGACCTGCTGCGCTTCTTTTGAAGAGCGGCGTCAGGGAGCGGGCCAAAACGCCATGCAGCAGAATCCCAGCGTAGAGACGGAGATTCAGTGTTGCGTCAAGGGCTGCACCTACAACAGTCACAATCACTGCCAGGCAGAGAACGTCTGCGTGGGCAGCTGCTGTGGGGATGTGGCTTCCAAGAGCGGTACTGAATGCCGCACCTTCCAGAACAAGTAACATTCCACTGAAAAACGGCTTGGAGGGAGAGGTCCTTCCAGGCCGTTTTGCATTATTGGAAACCTCCTGTTTGCGCTGGGAGGGGGGAGTGTGCTATAATCGTCTGAGAAGAATACGGCTTAAGCCGGGGAAAAGGGGAAATGGGGACATGAGCATCAAACTCATCGCATTTGACTTGGACGGAACAGCTTTGACAGAGCACAAATATTTGCCCGAGGCAAACCGGCAGGCCCTGGAGGAAGCGGCTCACCGGGGCGTGACGTTGGTGCCTGCTTCAGGACGGATGAAAGATTTTCTGCCCAAAGAGATTACCTCTCTCTTTGGGGTCCGGTATGTGATCACCGCCAATGGGGCAGGGGTTTATGACATGACCACAGGGGAAGCCATTTATCAGGCCCTCATTCCCAATGAAAAAGCCAAGCAAGTTCAGAACCTGCTGAACGAATACGATTTGTTCGTGGAATATTACCGGGATGGCAGCGCCCTAACTCGAAGAGGGGATCGGGAGCGGGCCATTTCCCACTTTGGATTCCCGGAATACAAGATGCACTTTTTGACGAAAGACTACCAGCTGTGGGATAATTTGTCCCAGATGTTGGAACAAACGGGCTTGTGTCCAGAGAAGATCAACCTGCCGTACCTGTCTACGCCCGCCTTGCGCCGGGAGGTGTGGGAGCGGCTGGAACAGCTGGGAGGATTGCAGCTGACCGCCTCCACTCCCGATAACATTGAGATCAACGGGGAAGGGGCAGATAAAGGGGCAGCCCTGCAGGCCCTGGCTCAACGCCTGCAGTTGACACCGGATCAGGTCATGGCTCTGGGGGATAATGGTAACGACGTGACCATGCTGCGGTATGCGGGGTATTCTGTGGCCATGGGAGACGGCTCCCAGGAAGCCAAAGATGCTGCCCGGTATGAAACTTGCCCGCACACGGAAGCGGGTTTGGCCAGAGCGGTGGAACGGTTTGTGCTGTGCTCTCAGGAATGAGGGAATGGACCGTAAAAGAAATGTGAAAAAGAGGAGCTGCTGCACTGCGCAACAGCTCCTCTTCTGTAGTTTTTAGGAGAGAGATGGTCCTTCGCTCCCAGATTATTTACTCTGAATGTACTCGTCGATAGCCCCAGCTGCGGTTTTGCCCGCACCCATGGCCAAGATCACCGTAGCGGCGCCGGTCACTGCATCGCCGCCGGCATAGACGCCTTCCCGGCTGGTAAGACCGGTGGTTTCCTCCACGATAATGCCGCCCCATTTTTGGGTTTCCAATCCTTTGGTGGTGGATTTAATCAAGGGATTGGGAGAAGTGCCGATAGCCATAATGACGCAGTCCACGTCAAGCACAAACTCTGAGCCGGGAACCTCCACCGGGCGACGGCGTCCGGAAGCATCGGGCTCGCCCAATTCCATACGAATGCACTCCATGCCCCGTACAAAGCCGGTTTCATCTCCCAGAATCTTGGTGGGGTTATTGAGCAGATGGAATACAATGCCTTCTTCCTTGGCATGTTCCACTTCTTCCGCCCGAGCGGGCAATTCCTTTTCGGAACGCCGGTAAACGATGAAGACTTCCTCGGCGCCCAGACGCTTGGCACACCGGGCAGCGTCCATGGCCACGTTTCCGCCGCCAACTACCGCCACACGCTTGGCATGCTCGATGGGGGTGTCACTGCCGGGCAGGTAGGCCTTCATCAGATTGACTCGAGTGAGGAATTCGTTGGCGGAGTAAACCCCTTTCAGGTTTTCCCCGGGAATATTCATAAATCGGGGAAGTCCAGCGCCGGAGCCGATAAATACAGCCTCGAAGCCCTGTTCCAAAAGTTCGTCGATGGAAAGAACGCGGCCAATGACCATGTTGGTTTCCACTTTGACGCCCAAGGCTTTCAGGGTATCGATTTCCTTCTGCACAATGTCCTTGGGCAGCCGGAATTCGGGAATCCCGTAGACCAATACGCCGCCAGCGGTGTGGAGTGCTTCAAACACGGTGACTTCATAGCCCTTTTTAGCCAGGTCGCCGGCGCAGGTCAAACCGGAAGGACCGGAACCCACTACAGCCACCTTGTGTCCATTGGGAGTGGGATGATGAGGAGCCTCGCAGACGTTGGAGTTGTGCCAGTCGGCCACAAACCGTTCCAGTCGGCCAATGCCCACGGGCTCTCCCTTGATACCGCGGACACACTTGGACTCACACTGGGTTTCCTGGGGACAGACCCGGCCACACACGGCAGGCAGGGAGCTTTGCTGGGTGATAATCTGATAGGCTCCCTCAAAATCTCCTTCTGCTACTTTTGCAATAAAGTCCGGAATGGCGATGCCAGCCACACAGGGTTTATTTTTGCAGTGGAGACACCGCTGAGCCTCGTCCAAAGCCTGTTCTTCCGTATAGCCCAAAGCCACTTCCAGGAAGTTTTTGTTGCGGACGTCAGGGGCCTGGGAAGGCATTTCGTTTTTCTTCAAAGACATATTGGGCATCTCACTGCACCTCCTTCCGGAACAGATTACAGGTATCCTCATAGGCGTGACGTTCAAAATCCCGATACATGGTACCTCTTGCCATAGCTTCGTCAAAATCCACTTCAAAGCCGTCAAAATCGGGGCCATCTACGCAGGCAAATTTGGTTTTGCCGCCTACCGTCAGCCGACAGCCGCCGCACATGCCGGTGCCGTCGATCATGATGGGGTTCATACTCACCACGGTTTTGATGTTGTGTGCCTTGGTCAGCTGCACCACAAATTTCATCATCACCAGGGGCCCGATGGCGATCACCTCGTCATAGTCTTCCCCGGCCTGAATCAGCTGCTCCAGGGCGTTGGTCACCAGCCCTTTTTCCCCATAGCTGCCGTCGTCGGTCATGATTACCAGCTTATCGCTGACAGCTTGGAACTGTTCTTCCAGGATCACCAGGTCCTTGTTTCGGAATCCCACAATGGAATGGACCACGGCGCCCTGCTGATGGAGCTTTTTGGCAACGGGATAGGCAATGGCGCAGCCCACGCCGCCGCCAATAACCGCCACTTTTTTCAAACCTTCCGTTTCGGAGGGCCGGCCCAGGGGACCTACAAAATCCTGGAGGCAATCGCCTTCCTCCAGATGGTTGAGTTTTTCGGTAGTGGCTCCCACAATCTGGAAGATAATGGTCACGGTGCCCCGTTCCCGGTCAAAGTCGGCCACCGTCAGAGGAATACGTTCCCCTTTTTCGTCCACTCTGAGAATGATAAACTGACCCGGTTCCGCTTTCCGGGCCACCAAGGGCGCGTCAATTTCCATCAGAGTCACGGTGGGATTGAGCGCCTGTTTTTTCACGATACGGTACATAGGCATTTCTCCTTTACAATGGGTCCCACCCCGCCTGACCGAGAGGCGGCCCTCCGGTGGGACCTTTAGGTGCTTCTCCCTATTATACTGGAAAAGAGGACGGTTTTCAATGTTTTTCCGATTTCTTCCCGGTTCTTTTCAAAAGCCTTTTCCAACCCGGGGAGGGAGCCGTCACAGTTTTCCCAAAACCCTGCCTTGACACTCCAATCGGTCGTAGGAGGAAAAGGGGATGGGAGGATACTTGGGATTCAGGGAAACCAGCTGCTGCTGGCCCAATTGTTTCATATATCCTTCTCCGTTGAGGGAGAAGATTCCCACTTCACCGGGACGCACAGATTCCCCGTCCAGCCGCTGGACAAAGACAATATCTCCGTCCTTGTAGGCGGGCTCCATGCTGTCACCGTTGACCCGAAGGCAGCAATGGGCATGTTCGGGAACCCGTTGGGTGGGGATTTCCATCCGGGTGGTGTAATAGGTATCCCCCAAAGGTTCGCCCGTGCCGGCGGATACAGCCAGGTCATAGAGGTTGATATAGGTGACCCAGCCTTTCTGTTCCCGTTGAGCCAGATGGGTCATCCGGTCATGTTCCGTTTTCAAAACCCCATCCACGGCCCGTTTGCCGTAATGGTCCAGGGTTCTGTATTTTTTCAAAAATTCCATTTCCTCAAAGGAAACGGTAAATCCCTTTGTTTTGGCGTAGTTGGGATCCGTCAAGTCATCCCGCAGAAAAAAATCCGTTGTGGTGTGGAAGTAGTCGGCCAGTTTCCCTGCGGTGGAGAGCTGAAGCCCTTCGTATCCCCGTTTGTACCAATTGTCGATGGTGGTATAGGGGATCCCGCTGCCCCGGGAGAGATTTCGGCGGTTGAGACCATCCCGTTTCATGAGGAAATCCAACTTTTCCAAAAACGTCATACACACTCCACCTGCTTTCTTGCCCATAGAATACCATGAAAAGAGTAAACAAGTCAACTAGAAATACTCATATGGAGAAAATTTCTGTTGACAAATATTCATACGAGTAATAAAATAAAAATAGAACACCCGAAAGAGGAATTTTTCTCCATACCCAGCCGATCCGGTTTGAGGGGGAGTTTCTCAAAGGGGGTTCGAAACTTGGAATGGAGAAAAGGGGAGGAAATCATGGATTACGAAACTATGGCCAGGGATTACCTGGCGGAGGTGGAGCGGATTGATCGGAGAATTGATCTGTTGCGGCGACAAGGGCGGGATCACCGTCAAGCGGACTTGTGGGAGCGCATTGGCCATCTCCGGGAAATCCGGGATGACTTGCGGGTGACAGCCCATGTATTGCAGCGCCGGGCGGCGCAGACCGCATGAAGCGGGAGCAATTTGAGCAGGTACCCTATCTGCGGGAGGAGCTGGAGCTGTTGGGACGTCTTCCCGGAGAGGAGATAAAGGCCCTGCAGATCCGGAAAACTTTGGAGGAAGCGGAAACTCTGTGCAGGCAATTGCCCGATTCCAAGGCCAGATTGGTGGCCCGGAAGGTGATGGAGCACGGAGCGCCCATTCCCTGGAAGGAAATTGTTGCGGAATTGGGGTATCGATGGACTGTAGGAAAAGCCCGTTACGCCTATGACCGGGTTTGCCGGTATGGGTTTGAAGGGGAACACCACAGGAGAACAGGAGGATGACCGTGGTAAGAGAAAAAATCGATTGCCCCTTTCCCGGAACTTGCCGGGATTGGGGACTGGGGGAAGTCTGTCGGCGCGGGGCGTGTCCCTACCGGATCCGCCGGCGGAAACAGGTGGCCTGGGAGATCCAGAAGTTGGCGAAAAAGGGGTCTTTGACCCAAGACCAAGAGAAAACACTGGAAACTCTTAAGATGCAGTATGCCCAGCTGTTGAGGGGAGGTGATCCTCATGGGAGGAAAACGCCGGCCTCGGAGTGTCCGGGGGATGGAGCAGGTGGTCCGCCAGTACATGCAGGACTGTGAGTCTCAGGAAAAATATCCCACCGTAACCGGGTTGGCTTTGGCCCTGGGTTTTTCCGGCAGAGAAGCCTTGGAGCAGTTTGAAAGCATGGCAAAGGAAAGTCCGGTGGGGGAATTGCTGGCCCGATCCCGTTCCCTGATCGAGGAGGCCAATGTCCAGGCGGTGTACCGGCGGGACACTTCCACAGGGGCTAAATTTATTTTGCAGAGCAGTTTCGGGTATGGAGAAAAGGTGGAACGGGAGCCTGGCCCCATCACCGTCCGGGTGGAAGGAGAGGGGGGATGATATGGAGGTGACCATTCCCAACAGGGCCTTTAACTCCCTGTTTCTTCCTTTGCTCCGGGACAACGTTCACCGGTATCTGATTTTATATGGCGGAGCGGGGTCCGGGAAGAGTGTGTTTGCGGTCCAGCGTTTTGTGTACCGGTTGTTGTCCCTGCCCTTGTGCAATGTGTTGGTGGTCCGGGCAGTGGCAGCCACCCATCGGGATTCCACTTACGCTCTGTTCCGGCAGATCATCAGTCGGTGGGGACTGGAGGGACTCTTTTCCTGGAAAGACTCCGATTTGAGGATCACCTGTGTCAACGGGAATTCTGTGATTTTCAAAGGCCTGGATGATTCGGAAAAGCTCAAATCCCTTACCTTTCCCAAGGGAGAGCTGACGGATATCTGGATCGAGGAGGCCTCGGAAATCCGGGAAGAAGATTTTAACCAATTGGATGTTCGGTTGCGAGGTCAAGGAAGTCACAAGCAGATGGTTTTGACCTTCAATCCGGTATCGGTGCTTCACTGGATCAAGGGACGTTTTTTTGACCGGAAGGATCCCAGAGCTCTGGTGTTGAAATCCACCTACCGAGACAACCGTTTTTTAGATGAAGACTACAAGCACACCTTGGAAGGCTACAAGGATACGGATCCCTATTACTACGCGGTGTACTGTTTAGGGGAGTGGGGGGTGTTGGGCCAGACCATATTTGACGCCCGAAAGGTTTCGGAGCAGCTGGCCCGTTGGACAAAACCTGTAGGGCAGGGAGAATTTGTGTTCTCCACCGGGTATGATCCGGAGGCTCATGAGGTGTTGGTGGAGGATCCTTCCATTCGATGGGTGGAATTGCCCCAGGGTCCCGTTCAAATGTACCGGCGTCCCCAAGGGGGACACAGCTATGTGATAGGGGCAGACACTGCTGGAGAAGGTTCTGACTTCAACGTAGGTCAGGTGATTGACCATGCCACAGGGGAGCAGGTGTGCACCATTCGCGGCCAAATGGATGAGGACCTGTTTGCCAAGCAACTGTATTGCCTTGGTAAGTATTACAATACAGCGTTGATTTCCATAGAGGCAAACTTTTCCAGTTACCCTATTCGGGAGTTGGAAAGACTGCGGTACCCCCGGCAGTATGTGCGCCAGACAGAAGACAGCTTTACTCATCGGACCCGCCAAAGCTACGGGTTTAAAACCAGCAGCGTAACCCGGCCTTTAGTGATTGCAGGGCTGGTGGAAGTGGTTCGGGAACATGTGGATTGGATCCATGACCGGGATACTCTCAACGAAATGCTCACTTTTGTGCGCAATGAACACGGAAGGCCTCAAGCTCAGGAAGGGGCACACGACGATTGTGTCATGGCGTTGGGAATCGCCTATTACAGCCGGTCCAGAACACCGCTTCCGGGAATTTCGGGGGAAAGCAGTCCTTTTGTTTCGGTAGACAGAAAAGATGGAGAGGAGGGGGAAACATCATGGACCAATGGACCCTGGTAAGCAGTTTGTCGTTGCTGGTAGGGCTGACTGCAGCGGTAGCGGGGCCCATTGTCAAGCTCAACGGCACCATTTCCCGACTGTCTGCCATTTTGGAGCATGTGTTGTCCCGTTTGGACAAGCTGGAAGGAGAGGATGAAAAACTCCGGGCCAGGAACGAGGCATCGGAACGGATGTTGGGAAATCGCATTGACCACCAGGACAGGCGGCTGAATCACTGTGAAAATCGCCTGGCTCTGTTGGAACAAAATAAGGGAGGCGCTTATGGGAAAAATCAATTGGAAAGCCAGAAGTAAGAATCCAATTTTCTGGGCCCAGGTGGGGGTGGCTCTGGTGTCCCCCATCTTGGTGGGGCTGGGACTCCAGTGGGACCAGTTGACCACATGGCAGGCTTTGGGAGATGCCCTGTGGCGGGCCGTTCAAAATCCGGTGATCGTGGTGTCGGTGATAGGGTCCTTGTGGGCTTGCATTACGGATCCTACCACAGAGGGGTGGGGTGACAGTCAGGAGGCACTCACCTACACTTCTCCCAAATCCAAAGAAACCTGATGGAAATTCCATCCTAATACTTGCGAATACGGTTTGGCGGTGAGGCTCACCGGGAAAAGAGAAAAATGAAAGGGGCTGTTGCATGTCGACAACAGCCCCTTTGCTATGTTTGGTGCATTACCGCAAAATCAGGACCAAGGCCGTGATATCATCCTCGTGTCCGTCGCTTCTACGGTTCCGAGCTTCCTGGGTGATTTGCTGAGCCAGCAGGTTGGGATTTTCCTCTTCGTCCCAATGGAGCACCAGATCCTCCAGCCATTCCTGACCACAGGCGGTGACACCGTCGGACATCAGGACGATCACATCTCCGGGGGAAAGATCCCGGTGGTAGGAGGCAAACTCCACCTGCGGCATAATGCCCACTGGGACGCTGGAAGGCTCGATCCACTCTACCCGGTGCCCTTTCCGAAGGACGGTACAGGCGGCGCCCGCCTTGTGGAAATCTGCCCGGCCCGTGAAAAGGTCAAGACAGGCAATATCCAGAGTAGCCAAGGATTCGTCTCCGCTTTTGGCGATCAGGGCGGAGTTGACGGTCTGGAGCATGCTGTCGAATCCAATGCCGGCTTTGAGAAGGCTTTCCGCCATGGCGCAGGTCATGGCCCCGTCCACCGCAGCACGTCCGCCGGTTCCCATGCCGTCGCTGAGCACGGCGATCAGCCGGCCGCAGCCGTCGTAGAAAACGCTGGCGCAATCCCCGCAGAAGGCTCCGTTTTTGGCGCTGTACTGAGAGAAGCCCCGTGCTGCATCGAAGGCAGGACGTTGGCACATCTGAAGTCTGCAATGCTCCCCGGTGGAACTGACACAGGGCGGGGAAAAGACTCTGCCGCATGCGGTGGAGATCTCCCGGGTAAAGACGGCCCGGTTCAGTCGTTTCTGGCGGTGCCGCTCCCCCTCCGCTTCAATGGTCATCCGGCCAAACCGGTCCAGACGACAGCAGACCTCCAAAGGTGTGATGCCGTTTTCCCGAAGGATTTCCGTGACTCTGCCGGCTGCTTCCTCATCGAAGTTCTGGTACTGGGAAAATTCCCCGGCCATTTCTTCCAGAATGTCGGAGGTGGTTTTAAAATGCTCTTCCACCACATCCCGGATTTGGGTAGCCCGCAGTTCGGCAGCTTCCTTAATCAGATAACGGCCGTAATTTTTATTGATCTCATCCCGCATTTCCCCCATACGGCCGCACCGCTCGGAAAATTCTCTGGTAAAATCCAAGGTATCCACCCGGCCTTTTTCTTTCAGAAAGTGGGTGAGTTGGCTGAAGTTTTCCAGAGTTTCCTCCTTGTGCTTGCGCCAGCAGACCCCACGGGAGCTGCATCCAGCGCAAATGGTTTCCACGGAACGGTCGTAGACGCCTTGAAGGCTGGGGGCGCAGAGGCCGGACAATTTTTGGGAGATCTCCTCCACGGAGGTGTGAACCTGGGAAAGGGCTTGAGCGGCGTGGCGCAAACGCAGGATGATATTGCCACGAAGAGCTCCGCCGCTGAGGGTATCTTTTCGTACGCCGAACAACTGGGCGATTCTCTGACTTTTGGGCAGGACCATGTAAAAGATGGTGGCAGCCCCTACTTCCAAAGCTCCTCGGAGAATGTATTGATTTCCGCTGGCGCCCACCTGCATGGACGCGATGCCGTGGGAAAGGATAAAGGCCACGGCTGTAGCGACTTTACCCATGGGAGAAAATACACCGGCCATGAGGCCGCCCAGACCGTAAGCTCCGGAAAGATAGGAAAGTCCGGCGGTGGAAAGACCTTGAATTACCCCGGCGGCTACTCCGGCTACGGTTCCGCCGCTGATGCCTCCTAGCCTGGCACAGGTCAGCACCATAAGTACCATGAGGATTCTTCCCAGAGAAACACCCCCGAAGGTGATGCCCGAAAAGGAGAGCACCACGATGCCTACAGAAACCGTCAGCGCGGCCACATCGCCGCTGTCGTAGACGCCGGAGGACCGGGCTTTCCCGTCACCGGTCAGACCGGAAAGGAGGTTGGCACCTCGCCGGAGAAAATAGGCGCAGCCCGCTCCCAGGAAAGATTCCGCCACATAGAGGGCGGCAGTGTAAGAAAGGGATCCCCGGAGAAAAACCATGGTGATTCCCGTCAGCAGCAAGGGGAGAAAAGCGGTGATGGGGGCAAACAGCGCATGGGAGTTGACAGGCTTCAATTCGGACAGGGACCACCGGATAGCAGCCACCGCCATCAGAGAAGCCACATAGCGTACGGGAATATAGACCGGGGAAGGCAGCAGGTAACCCAAGGAGGAACCGATCACAGCGGCCCACATGCCTCCCCAGGGAACGCTGGCGGCAACCGCCACCCCGAAGGGTGCAAACTTTCCGAACACCAATCCCCGGGAGCAAAGCATTCCTCCCAGGAAACCGAACACTTGGAGCAGGGCCTTGCGGGCGTAGGGAGAGGAAAGGGCCTCTTCCACCCGGGACCGAATTTGTTGTACTCTTGTCTCTTCCACCGAAAACACCCCTCAACAATAAAAATTATGGAAACCACATATGCAGTTGGTGAAAGAATTATACCTGGAACCTTCCCGAGATTCTGTCACTTCCGGGAGGGGCATTTCTGTCACTTTACCCAGGAACATTTCCATTTGCTCCCTTTGGGGGCGGTTGGCAAGCCCTGGTGCCGAAAAAGGCGTGCAAAAAGATTATGGTAATCGATTATGTAATCTTCTTCTTGTTTCTTTTCCGTTTGACAATTTCTCTTGGGGAGAGTATAATAAGGAAAATCAAAAATCAAACCGTTGAACGGGAGCAAGTAACGCAGCAAAAGTCCCTTTGCAGAGAGCCGTGGCCGGTGGAAACGCGGCAGGGGAGGCGGCGCCAATGGACCCGGGAGGGCGGACCGGAAAGGAGAGTCCTAAGGGACGGTCCCGTATGGTCCGACGTTTTCCGCGTTAAGGAGTGAAAGCGGGCAAAAGATTCTTTTGTCAATGTGGGTGGCACCGCAGGTTAGACCTGTCCCTAAACCTTGGAAACAAGGGAGGGACGGGTTTTTTATTTTTTGGAAAGCCGGCGGTGCTGGAAAATCTTTGAGAAAGTGAGTGGAGTTTCATGAAATATCAGTTTTCACAGCGTGTTCAGAGTTTGAAGCCTTCCGCCATTCGGGAGATTTTAAAGAACTCTTCCGATCCAAATGTGATTCCCCTGTCCGCAGGAAATCCTGCGCCGGATGCCTTCCCCTATGACGCAGTCCAGGCCATTTCCCAGGAATTGCTGCAAAACACGCCCATTGAGGCTTTGCAGTATGGTGTGACGGAGGGATATACGCCTTTGCGGCAGCACCTGTCTGCTTACATGCGCAGCAAGCACGGAGTGGGTGGGGATAACGACGATATTCTCATCACCAGCGGCGCCCAGCAGGTCATGGATCTGTTGACTAAGACTTTGCTCAACGAGGGAGATACGGTGCTCTGCGAATCTCCCAGCTTTATCGGTTCCCTGAACACTTTCCGTTCTTACCGGGCAAAGCTGGTGGGTATTCCCATGGAAGAAGACGGCATTGACACCGAAAAACTGGAAGAGGCTCTGAACACGGAAAAGAATGTGAAATATCTCTACACCATTCCCAATTTCCAGAACCCCTCCGGGATCACCATGAGCCTGGAAAAGCGGAAGAAGGTTTATGAGCTTTGCCGGGATCACGGGGTGATTGTTCTGGAAGACAATCCCTATGGAGATCTGCGGTTTGCAGGGGAAGATGTTCCCTCCATCAAGTCGCTGGATACAGAGGGCGTGGTGGTCTATGCCGGTTCCTTCTCCAAGGTGATTTCTCCTGGCATGCGGGTAGGCTATGCCATTGGTCCCAAGGAGGTCATCCAGAAGATGGTGGTGTGCAAGCAGGGCGAGGACGTCCACTCCAATATGTGGGCCCAGATCGTCTGTCACCGGTTTATGACTGAATACGACTACGAAGCCCATCTGAAGGGGCTTCGGGAGATTTACCGCCGGAAGAGTTCCATCCTTTTGGAGGCTATGGGGAAGTATTTCAAGCCTCTGGGAATCACCTGGAGCAAATTTGAAGGCGGCCTGTTTGCTTGGTGCACCTTGCCGGAAGGCGTAGACATGCTGGAGTTTGTAAAGAAAGGCATGGAGCGCAAGGTTTGTGTGGTGCCCGGCACTGCCTTCCTCACCGATGAGAGCGAACCCTGTTCCTCTTTCCGAATCAATTTTTCCACCCCCACCGACGAACAGCTCCGGCAAGGGATTCAGCTGCTGGCTGAAACCTTCCAGGAGATGACAAAATAAAAGGAGTATTGCTATGGAAACGCAACAGAAAAAACGAGTTCTCAGCATGATCCAACCCACGGGCACCTTTACCCTGGGCAATTACCTGGGCGCCCTGAAAAATTTTGTCCGTTTACAGGACGATTACGAATGTGTTTACGCCTTGGCGGATCTTCACGCCATTACCGTGCGGCAGCAGCCTGGAGATTTCCGGAAGAACACCTTGTCCGCCTACGCTCTGATGCTGGCCATGGGCATTGACCTGAATAAGTCCATTTTCTTCATCCAGAGCCAGGTGCCTGAGCACGCTCAGCTGGCTTGGGTGCTCAATTGCTACACCCAATTTGGGGAGTTGTCCCGGATGACCCAGTTTAAGGATAAATCCCAGAAGCATGCTGACAACATCAACGCAGGCCTGTTCACCTATCCCTGCCTGATGGCCGCCGACATTCTGCTGTATCAGGCGGACTATGTGCCCATTGGAGCGGACCAGAAGCAGCATCTGGAATTGACCCGAAACATCGCCGAGCGTTTCAACGGCCTGTACAGTCCCACCTTCATCGTGCCGGAACCCATTATTCCCAAGCATGGTGCCCGGATCATGTCCCTCCAGGATCCCACCAAGAAAATGTCCAAGTCCGACGAAAACGTCAACGGCTTTATCACGGTGCTGGACGATCCCGATACCATCCTGCGGAAATGCAAGCGGGCCGTCACCGACAGTGAAGCTCTGGTTCGTTTTGATCCGGAGAATAAGCCCGGTGTCTCCAACCTGATGGGCATCTACTCCTGTGCCACCGGCAAAACCATGGAGGAGATCGAAGAAGAGTTTGCTGGCAAGGGCTACGGGGAGTTCAAGCCTGCCGTGGCGGAAGCGGTAATCGCCGAGCTCAAACCCATCCAGGAACGGTATCACCAGTTGATCGCCGACAAGGCCTACCTGGAGCAATGCTTCAAGGACAACGCTCCCAAGGCGGAACACATTGCCCGGAAGACGCTCCAGAAGGTCATGAAGAAAGTGGGATACCTGTCCCTGTAAGAAAAGGGAGAAACCGTAATAAGTTTTCGGAAGTTGTCAGGTTGGAGGGGCAGTGTCCCAATGCCTATGGAAAGGGCAGCTTTGCATAACCAGAAACGGAAACCCGTACCAGGTGTTTCCCCAAAAAAGTCCCGCAAGCCTTTATGGTTTGCGGGACTTTTTTCATTGCAAAGAAATTGTCACTGCTGGGAATCCTGCTGCTCTTGCAGGTTTTCCAAAGCTACCCGGGTGGCTTCAATAACGAACGCGGAAAAGGTACAGTCCGTCCCCCGAATCGCTGCCTCCACCTGTTCAATCACTTGGTTGGGAAAGCGAATGGATTTATTTGTGCTGGTGGGAGATTTTGGAATTTTTTTGGGAATGCGAAATTGCTTCATTGTTTCACCCTACTACAAATAACTGTTTTGCGTTTATGTGCTACAACTAGTCTAACGTAGTTATATTACAAAATATGCATTATATTTCCGTAATACAATTTTGTTGCACACGGATTAGCCTTGTAGTATACTGTGAAAAAAGGGGGATGGGCATGGAGGAAAAACAGATACCCCATGATGGGGAGGCAATTAGGAAAGCCTTGCGGGAAAATCTGCGTAAATTTCGGACGGAAGCCCGGTATTCCCAGCAGGATGTGGCCCAAATTCTGGGAATTAACCGGGCAACCTACACATACTACGAAACTGGGAAAACCACCCCCAGCATCGTAGACCTGTGGGTGTTGGCCCGGCTGTATCACCGACCCTTGGAGGAATTCCTTCGGTAGAACCTGCCTGTAAGGCCACTCGATACCGCACCCAGCGCCGTAAAAAAGCCGCCCTTTTGGTGGGCGGCTTTCCTTATTTTTCGATATATTCCCGAACAAAGAAGTCGGCGCCAAGACGGTCGCAGATTTCTTTGCATGCCTCGATTTCCTCTTTGGGCATGGTGTCCACCACGGTCATCCGCACATGGGGCACATTGAAAACGGCAGTAGCCGTAAACTTCTGGATGGCGGGGAAGGCTTCCAGCCCAAACTGACTGTGGCACAGAGCGTCATATTTTTCCGCGGTGCTGGCGTTGAGACTGATGGAAATAGCATCCACGCGCCCGTCCAATTCCAGAGCAGCGTTGCGTCCGGTGATCAGGTTGGCCAGACCGTTGGTGTTGATGCGGATCAAATGAGAGCCATGCTCCTTGATTTTATCACAGAGCCACATCATGTCATCCCAGCGGCAGGCGGGCTCCCCGTAGCCGCAGAAGACCACTTCGTCGTAGCGGTTCAGATCCCGCCGGGAAAGCTCTTCCCAAATTTCTTCTTTAGTAGGCTCCCCGTTTTTATACCACAGGTTGTCGGCGTAGAGGCTGCCGGAGCTGTTGTTCCGCAAGCAGAACTCACAGCGGTTGCAGCACTTGTTTGTCATGTTGACGTAGAGGTTCCGTTCATACTCGTAGGTGATAGGCGCACCATAATCTTTGGACGTTGTCTGTTCCATAATCCTGTCCCAATCCTTTCTCAAAGGTTTCCCCAAACACTTACACAATGCCGAAGAGCCGACGGGCGTTGTCCGCAGAAGCATCCAGCACTTCCTGAGGAGGAATGCCCCGAAGCTCTCCGATTTTCTCCGCTACCAGAGCGATGAGGGAGGAGTCGTTTCGTTTTCCCCGATAGGGCACAGGGGCCATATAGGGGGCGTCCGTTTCCAGCAGGAGCCGGTCCAGGGGGATTTCCCGGGCCACATCCAGAGCATGGCGGGCATTTTTAAAGGTGACCACTCCGCCCAAACCGATATACATACCCAGTTTCAAAATTTCCTTGGCGGTTTCCCAACTGCCGGAGAAGCAGTGGACCACGCCTTCGGGCCGATATTTTTGAAGGAACTCCAAAACATCCCCATGGGCTTCCCGGTCGTGGATCACCACGGGGAGGGAAAGCTCTCGGGCCAGTTCCAACTGGGCGGCAAACACTTCCTTTTGCCGGTCCTTGGGGCACTCATCCAGCCAGTGATAATCCAGCCCGATTTCCCCCACGGCCACCATCTTGGGATCCAGGAAAAATTCCCGCAGCTGGTTAAGCCAGTCGTCAGGCAGATCCTTGGCTTCCTCGGGGTGAATCCCGGCGCCCCCGTACACATAGTCATAACGACGGGTCAGCTCCAAGGTGGTCCGGGAGGTGGCCAGATCGGCTCCCATGTTGATAATGCCCGTGACTCCCCGTTCCGGCAGAATCCAACCCAAAAGTTCCTCCCGGTCGCCGTCAAACTGGGGGTCGTCATAGTGGGCGTGGGAGTCAAAAATAGAATGCGTCATTTTTTTCTGTACCTTTTCTCAATGTTTCCGTGGCACCAGATTAGCCACCCAAGGCCGGCGGTGCAGCAAAGCAGCGCCATCGCTGCCGCGGCAAGGGGATGGAGAAGTCCCAAAAGCCCGCCCAGCCACCAGGGCAGGGAGTAGAGGAGAAATATGCGACTGTGAGCCCTGTTATAGGCCGGCACATCTGTGACGGATTCCCGGGGAACCTTGACCCCGGACCAGAACCACATGGGATCCCTGCGCCGCCGGGCGTAAAGGCCAAACCCCAGGAAGAGACCGCCGCAGATCCACATGCACACCAACATAATGATTTTTCCCGCCATCTTTTTGCCCTCTCCACAAAGTTGTCAGCAGAGCTTTGCGCCTGCGGGGATACTGTCATCCACGATCATCAGGTGCAGGGCTTCCTCGCCCTTTTCGGTGTGTACCGCGGAGAGGAGCATGCCACAGCTCTCCAGACCCATCATCTTCCGAGGGGGCAGGTTGACGATGGCCACCAAGGTCTTTCCCACCAGATCTTCGGGCTCATACCACTTGTGAATACCGGAAAGAATCTGCCGATCCGTGCCAGTGCCGTCATCCAGGGTAAACTTCAAAAGCTTCTGGCTCTTTTTCACAGCTTCGCAGGCTTTGACTTTTACTGCACGGAAATCGCACTTGCAGAAGGTGTCAAAATCCACCTGCTCGGTGAGCTGAGGCTCCACTTCAATTTCCGGCTGAGGCTTTGCGGCCTCTTCCATGGCGGCTACTTTGTCCATCACTTCATTGACATCCAGACGTGCAAAGAGGATTTCCGGCTTGTCGGTGACCTTGTTCCCGCTGGGATACAGACCGGTTTTTGCCAGGTCATCCCAATCTCGGGGCTTAGCGTTCAGCTGAGCGAAGATCTTCTCGCAGGTGTCGGGCATGAAGGGCTGCAGCAGGGAAGCGCCCAGGCAGATGCAATCCACCAGATTATAGAGCACTGTGGAAAGCCGGGGCTTGCTCTCTTCGGACTTGGCCAAAGCCCAGGGCATGGTCTCATCAATATATTTGTTGCAGCGCTTGAAGAGGGCGAAGATTTCGGTGATGGCATCGGCCACTTTCAGATCCGCCATCTTGGCAGTAGCCTTATCCCTGCAGGCGGCAGCCACAGCCTTCAGATCATCGTCCACGGCTTCGGTAACGCCGGTGTCGGTGACCACACCGCCAAAATATTTGTTGCTCATGGAAATGGTTCGGTTCACCAGATTCCCCAGGGTGTTTGCCAAATCGGAGTTGGTTCGTTCGGTGACCAGTTCCCAGGTCAGGTTGCCGTCATTGTCGTAGGGCATTTCATGAAGCAGGAAGTAACGCACGGCGTCCACGCCGAACATGGATACCAGATCGTCGGCGTAAATGATGTTGCCCTTGCTTTTGCTCATCTTGCCGCCATTCATCAGCAGCCAAGGATGACCGAACACCTGCTTGGGCAGGGGCAGATCCAGGGCCATCAGGAAGATGGGCCAATAAATGGTGTGGAAGCGGATGATGTCTTTGCCAATCAGATGCAGGTCGGCAGGCCACAGCTTTTTAAACTGTTCCGTGCTCTCCTCTCCGCAGTGATAGCCGATGCCGGTAATATAGTTGGTCAAAGCGTCCAGCCACACGTAGACCACATGCTTGGGATCAAAGTCTACCGGGATGCCCCACTTAAAAGAAGTGCGGGACACGCACAGATCCTGCAGGCCGGGCAGCAGGAAGTTGTTCATCATCTCGTTTTTCCGGGCCACGGGCTGGATAAACTCGGGATGCTCGTTGATATAGTCGATCAGCCGCTGAGCGTATTTGCTCATTTTAAAGAAGTAGGCCTCTTCCTTAGCAGGATGGACTTCCCGGCCGCAGTCAGGGCATTTGCCGTCCACGAGCTGGCTTTCCGTCCAAAAGCTTTCGCAGGGGGTGCAGTACAGGCCCTCATAAGCGCCCTTGTAGATGTCCCCTTTGTCGTAAAGGTACTTGAAAATTTTCTGGACTTCCCGTTCGTGGTAGTCATCGGTGGTGCGGATGAAGTGGTCATAGGAGACGTTCATCAAGTCAAACTGTTCCTTGATGATGCCGGCCACCCGGTCCACAAACTCTTTGGGGGTAACGCCTTCGGCTTCTGCCTTCAGCTCGTTTTTCTGGCCGTGCTCGTCGGTGCCGGTCTGGAAGAAAACATCGTACCCTTCCAGACGTTTGAAGCGGGCAATACTGTCCGCCAGCACAATCTCATACACGTTGCCGATATGGGGCTTGCCGGACGTGTAGGCGATGGCCGTAGTGAGATAATACTTTCCCTTGTTGCTCATGATAGACCCTCCATCCCGCTCAATAGGCGGCTGAATACAGAAATTAAAGGAACCTGGAAACGCGGTTGGCGATTTAGCGGAAGATCAATACGGAAAACACCGTAGCGATCATTAAAATGGCCAAGACCCAGGCGACAATACGAACGAACAGCCTTCTGTGTTTATCGTTGTAACCTTTCATGGATGGCGCCGTCCTTTCCCGCGAATTTATCCAAAAGCCGATAATTACCTAATAGTTTACCATTTTTCCTCTGGTTTGTAAACAGGGATTTTCCGGAACGGAAGGTCCTTCTGGCGAAAACCTGTTTGACAATCCTGTTTTGCTGTACTACACTGAAGTCTATGGTTCAACGAAGCATTGAAGCATGATAAAATGAAATCAGACGGAGGAATTTTTATGGTATACAGAGAAATGAGCTGTCTTGCCATCCACGACATTTCGGGGGTAGGCAAGTGCTCTTTAACGGTGGCGCTGCCGGTTCTTTCCTGTTGTGGGGTGGAGACCTCTGTGATGCCCACGGCGGTGCTTTCCACCCACACAGGGGGATTCCAGGGATTCACATATCGGGACTTGACGGAAGATTTGCTGCCCATGGCCCAGCATTGGAAGAAGCTGGGGTGTCGTTTTTCCTCTTTGTACAGCGGCTTTTTGGGAAGCGCTGACCAGATCGGCATAGTGGAGCAGATGTTTGACTGGTTCCGGCAGGAAGACACTTTGGTGATGGTGGACCCGGTGATGGGGGATGGAGGAAAGCTGTACCAGACCTATACCCAGGAAATGGCGGACGGCATGTCTCGACTGTGCAAAAAGGCGGACATTGTGGTGCCCAATATGACGGAGGCCTGTCATCTGCTGGGAAGGGCGTACAATCCCGGACCCTACACCCGGGAGGAGATCGGGAAAATTCTTCGTCAGCTGTGTGAGATGGGGCCGAAAATGGCGGTGCTCACCGGGGTGTGGCTGACGGAAGGCACCTTGGGAACTGCCTGCTTTGATTCCCGAACCCAGGAAATGGAACTGTTTTTGACGGACCGGATTGAAGGGTTTTATCACGGCACCGGCGATCTGTTTGCTTCGGCGCTGCTGGGCGGTCTTTTGAATGGGATTTCTCTGCGGGATGCCTGCGAGATTGCCACGGAGTTCACCTGGCGGACCATTGAGACCACCTTTGAGAAGAGCCCTGACCATCGGTTTGGTCCCAAATTTGAGGTGCATCTGCCCTGGCTGGGGGAAAAAATGGAAGCTTGTCGAAAAAGTGTTGCAAATGGGATAGATTTACGGTAAAATAGACCAAGCTGCTTTTTTGATTTAAAGCATCAAAAGAACCGGCTGCGAGGGGATCCTCTCGATAAAGTCGCCGGGAAAGAAGGTTTATGGCTGTGTTTTTCCAAAAGGACATCGAGACCATGAAGCGGGCCGATATTGAGGCGCTTCAGCTTGAGCGGCTGCGTTACATGGTGGATTACTGTTACAACAACGTGCCCTTCTATCATGAGCGTTTAGACGCGGCGGGCATCACCACGGGGGATAAGATCAAGACCTTGTCGGACATCCAATATATCCCTTTCACCACCAAAGATGACATCCGGGACAATTACCCCTTTGGGATGCTGGCGGTGCCCATGAAGGATATTGTGCGGATTCACGCTTCCTCCGGCACCACGGGCAAACCCACGGTAGGGGCTTATACGCGGCAGGATATAGAAAACTGGTCGGACTATGTGGCGCGTGTTGTTACAGCGTCCGGGGTCACTTCGGAGGATATCATTCAGATTTCCTTTGGCTACGGCCTGTTCACCGGTGCGCTGGGCCTTCACTTCGGGTTGGAAAAAGTGGGTGCCACGGTGATTCCTGCGTCCTCTGGCAACTCCCAGAAGCAGTTGATGATGCTGCGTGACTTTGGGGTTACGGGCCTGGTGGCAACGCCCTCCTATGCTCTGTATCTGGGAGAGCTGGTTCGGGAAAGTCCCTATCCCCGGGAGGCCTACGCCAAATTGAAACACGGCATTCTGGGCAGCGAAGGCTGCACCGAAGAGATGCGCCAGCGGATTGAGGAAAATCTGGGAATTACCGTTACAGATAACTACGGCATGACCGAGTTGACGGGCCCTGGTGTTTCGGGAGAGTGCCATCTCCGGTGCGGGCTGCACTTTGCAGAAGACGCCTTCCTGCCGGAGATTATCGATCGGGACACTCTGGAGCAAAAGGCTCCAGGGGAGGCGGGAGAACTGGTGGTGACCACTCTGACCCGCATGGGCATGCCGGTGCTCCGGTACCGGACCAAGGACATCACCCGGCTCAACTATGAGCCTTGCGCCTGCGGCCGGACCCATGTGCGCATGGATAAGGTTATGGGACGTACCGACGATATGCTGATCATCAAGGGCGTCAACGTGTTCCCGTCCCAGATTGAAAGCGTGCTGGTGGGGATGGAGAACGTGGGACCCCATTATCAGCTGGTGGTGCGCAAGAAGAATTATTTGGATACCCTGGAAGTGAAGGTGGAACTGATTGATGCCTCCCTTCTGGAGAGTTTTGGAGAGCTGCAGGCTCTGCAAAAGAAGATACATGACCGTCTCAAGAGCGTGCTGGGCTTGGAGACCCGGGTAACCCTGGTTTCTCCCAAGAGCCTGGAGCGTTTCCAAGGTAAGGCGAAACGGGTGCTGGATCTGCGGAACCAGCCCGAGGAAGAATGAAGAAGAAAGGGCGAACCAAGATGAAAGAACTGTTACTGGGCAACGAAGCCGTTGCCAGGGGCCTGTACGAGGCCGGGGTCCGGGTGGTATCCGCTTACCCGGGCACTCCCAGCACGGAGATCACCGAAGCGGCCGTCAAGTATCCGGAAATCTACTGCGAGTGGGCACCCAATGAGAAGGTGGCCACGGAAACGGCCTGCGGCGCTTCCATCGGCGGGGCAAGGTCCTTCTGCGCCATGAAGCATGTGGGCTTGAATGTGGCGGCGGACCCGCTGTTTACCATGAGTTATATTGGGGTCAATGGGGGCATGGTGTTGGCTGTGGCGGACGATCCCGGCATGCATTCTTCTCAAAACGAGCAGGATTCCCGGAACTACGCCCGGGCAGCCAAGGTTCCCATGCTGGAGCCGGCGGACTCCTCCGAATGTAAGGAATTTACCAAGCTGGCATATGAGCTTTCCGAGCAGTTTGATACCCCGGTGATTCTGCGGCTGACCACCCGTATTGCCCATTCCCGGAGCATTGTGGAGTTGGAGGACCGTCGGGAGCTGCCCTTGAAAGAGTACAAGAAAGACCCCGCCAAAAACGTGATGCTTCCCGCCTTTGCCAAGCCCAAGCATGAAAAGGTGGAGGCGCGGACCCAGACTCTGATTGCCTATGCGGAGACCACCTCTCTCAACAAAGTGGAGGACAACGGCGCCAAGGTAGGTGTGATCACTTCCGGTGCTGTGTACCAATATGTGAAAGAAGCCATGGGGGACAGCGTCAACTACTTGAAGCTGGGCATGGTATATCCCCTGCCCGAAAAGCTGATCCGTGATTTTGCGGCTTCCTGCGAAACTGTCTATGTGGTGGAGGAGTTGGACGATTTCATTGAAACCCACTGCAAGGCCATTGGAATTTCGGTAACCGGCAAAGATCTGTTCCCCCGCTGCGGGGAATTCTCCCAGAAGCTGGTCAAAAAACTGCTCACTGGGGAGACGGCGCCCAGCCTGTCTCTGGAGGCCGCCATTCCGGTTCGTCCTCCGGTTATGTGCTGTGGCTGTCCCCACCGGGGCGTGTTCTATGCCCTGAAGCGGGAGAAGGTTTACGTCAGCGGCGATATCGGTTGCTATACCCTGGGAGCGTCGGCACCTTTGGGCGCCATGGATTCCTGCATCTGCATGGGCGCTTCCGTGTCTGCTCTTCATGGCTACAATAAGGCCCGTGGCGCGGAAGGAGAGAAGAAAGCGGTGGCTGTCATTGGCGATTCCACCTTTGCCCATTCCGGCATTACCAGCTTGATCGACATTGCCTATAACCGTTCCAATTCCGTGGTGATTGTTCTGGACAACTCCATCACTGGCATGACGGGCCATCAGCAGAACCCCACCACCGGCTACAACATCAAGGGTGAGCCCGCCACTGCCGTGGATTTGGAGGCTCTGTGCCACGCCATTGGAATTCAGCGGGTCACTGTGGTGGATCCCTATGACCTGAAAGAAGTCACCCGAGTGTTGAAGGAAGAACTGGCTGCAGAAGAGCCCTCGGTGATTATTAGCCGCCGGCCCTGCGCCCTGCTCAAATATGTCAAGCACGCCCCTGCCCTTTCCGTGGATCCGGACAAGTGCATTGGCTGCAAGGCGTGTCTGGGCATCGGTTGCCCGGCCATTAGCCTCCGCGGGGACAAGACCAAGATCGATCCCACCCAGTGTGTGGGTTGCGGCGTTTGCACCAGCTTGTGCCCCAAGGGCGCGATCGGCTAAAAAAGGAAAAGGGTGGTAGTTATGATAAAAAGCGTAATGATTGTAGGTGTAGGCGGGCAGGGCACCTTGCTTGCCAGCCGCATTTTGGGAGACGCCATGATGGACCAGGGCTATGACGTGAAAGTCAGCGAAGTGCACGGCATGAGCCAGCGGGGTGGTTCGGTGGTCACCTATGTCCGTTTCGGGGACAAGGTATATTCTCCGGTCATCGAAACCGGCGAGGCTGATGTGGTTTTGGCCTTTGAGCAGTTGGAAGCGGCCCGTTTCCTGCCCTACCTGAAGGAAGGCGGCACAGTGGTCACCAGTACCCAGCAGATCGACCCCATGCCTGTGGTGACCGGAGCGATGGAATATCCCCAGGGGCTGTTGGAAGAAATGAAGGAAAAAGGTGTCAAGGTGCTGGCGGTAGACGCCTTGGCCTTGGCGGAAGAGGCAGGTTCCTCCAAGGCGGTGAACGTGGTGCTGATTGGCGCCATGGCCCGTCACTTGGGAGTGGAAAAGGAAATCTGGCTCAACGCGGTGAAGCGGTGTGTGCCGGAGAAATTCCTGGATTTGAATTTGAAAGCTTTTGAACTGGGTTACCAGACGGAGTCAAACTGAGCAAGGAATGAGCCGGGAAAGATCCGGTCAACATACAGCAGAGAAAGGATGTCCTACCCATGCCCAATTATTATGAACCCGAGATCGAATGTGCCTCCCGGGAAACCCTGCGGGAGATCCAGTCCAAGCGGCTGGTCAGTATGGTAAAGCGGTGTTACGAAAACGTTCCCTTTTACCGGAAAAAATTTGATGAAATGGGCTTAAAGCCCGAGGATATCCGTTCCATTGACGACATTGTAAAGCTGCCCTTTACCGTCAAGCAGGATTTGCGGGATACCTATCCTTTCGGCCTGGTGGCAGTTCCCCGTGGAGAGTTGGCCCGAGTTCACGCATCCTCCGGCACCACGGGAAAGCAGACGGTGGTTGCTTACACGAAGCATGACCTGAACGTATGGGCTCGGGGTGCTGCCCGGGCCATTGTGGGCACCGGCGGCACCAAGGAAGACTTTGTCCACGTTTCCTACGGATACGGCTTGTTTACCGGTGGCCTGGGCCTTCATGACGGCGCAGAGCTGTTGGGTGCCACGGTGATCCCAGTTTCTTCTGGCAATACCAACCGACAGGTGCAGATTCTGCAGGACTACGGTTCCGACATCCTTTGCTGCACGCCTTCCTATGCCATGTACATTGGCGAGACGGTTCGGGATAAAGGCATTGACCCCAAGACCTTGAAAGTGCGCATCGGTATTTTCGGTGCGGAGCCCTGGACGGAGGAAATGCGCCGGGAGATCGAAAAATCTCTGGCCATCAAGGCCTATGATATTTATGGCCTTTCGGAAATTGCCGGACCTGGCGTGGCCTGCGAGTGCGAAGAGCAGGCGGGCATGCATGTGCAGGAGGACTTTTTCTATCCGGAAATCATCGACCCTGTCACAGGGGAGCAGCTGCCGGATGGAGAAGAGGGAGAGCTGGTGTTCACCTGTATCGGCAAGGAAGCGCTGCCTCTGCTGCGGTACCGCACCCGGGACATTGCCTCTTTGACCCATGAAGCCTGCAAGTGTGGCCGCACTCTGGTGCGCATGACCAAGCCTAAGGGCCGTACGGACGATATGCTCATTATCCGGGGCATCAACGTGTTCCCGTCCCAGATTGAAAGCGTTCTGCTGGATTTGGGCATGGATCCCAACTATCGAATGATTGTGGATCGGAAGAATAACCTGGATACCCTGGAAGTACAGGTGGAGATGAACGAGAACATGTTTGCGGATACAGTTCGCAGTTTGGAGCGGGTGGAGAAGACCATTGCCGACGCGCTCCATTCCACCTTGAACATTGCCGCCAAGATCACCTTGCTGGAGCCCAAGTCCATTGAGCGTTCGGAAGGAAAGGCAAAGCGGGTGATTGACCGTCGGAAGCAGGGGTAAAAATCCTGTATCGACAAATGGGCCGGCCTTTGCTATAATAAAAGAAGGATAACGCAAGAGCCCTGTTTGGGGGCCGGATTTTTAGGAGAGGACGTGACTGTATGCAGATCCAGCAGCTTTCTGTATTCATTGAAAACAAACCTGGCCGCATGGCGGAGATCACCGAGGTTCTGGCAGAGGCCCAGATTGATATTCGGGCCATTTCTGTGGCAGATACCAGCGATTTTGGCATTTTGCGGGTGATCGTGGACAAGCCCAAGGAAGCGGTAGAGGCTTTGAAGGCGCACGGCATGACTGTGTCCCTGACCAAGGTCATTGCCGTAGGCATCGACGACAAGCCCGGCGCTTTTTCCAAGGCGGTGCGGCTGCTGTCTGACGAAGGCTTCGATGTGGAATACATGTATGCCTTCATCAGCCGTGATAAGGGCAAGGCCTATGTCATCATCCGGGTGGACAACGGTCAAAAGGCAGCGGAAGCTCTTCATGCCAACGGATTTGAGATTCTCGCGCCCGAGACCATTTATGCCATGTAACAATCCAACAGCATTGGAAAGAAGGCCAGCCCTTTGGGGCTGGCCTTTTTGCGTGGAAAAAACCTTTCTGGCAGGCACCCTTTTGAGGGACCGGCATATCCTGTACCAAGGGGACAAGGCCCAAAACAGGGCCGCCCCAATGGAATAAAGAAAGGGGTAATCAACTTGGCAGATGAGATCGAAGGCATGGCCTGCGGGCTGTATGACACCCCCACCCCGCTGCCGAAGGACCCGGTGCCGGGGATGGCCTATGTGCCGTACCAGCAGTGGAGTTCTCAGCTTCTCAGCCCGGAACGGGCCCTGGATGCTGGGACGCTGTTTCCCATTTTGGATAAGCCGTTTTACGGCAGAAGGGGGGAACCCCGTTGAACGAAGAACAGATGCTCCGCAAGCGGATTTACGCGGTACGGTTTGCCTGTTGGGAGCTTCACCTGTTTCTGGACACCCATCCCAATGATCGGGAAGCGGCCCGGAAGCTGGAGGAGTACCAGAAGAAAGGGGCAAAGCTGATAAAGGAATTTGAGGAGAAATACGGTCCCATCGGGGAGACCACACAAAACACCAGCCGTTGGGCATGGATCAGTGATCCCTGGCCCTGGGAAAAGGAGGGAAACTGACCCATGTTTGTTTATGAAAAGCGGTTGCAATATCCGGTGCACATCAAGACGCCCAATCCCCGGTTGGCGAAGATGATCATCACCCAGTATGGGGGCCCTCACGGGGAAATTGGAGCATCCCTCCGGTACTTGAGCCAGCGCTATGCAATGCCCTATCCGGAGCTGAAAGCAATCCTCACCGATATTGGCACAGAGGAGCTGGGTCATCTGGAGATGGTTGGGACCATTGTGTACCAGCTGACGCGGGGATTGACGCCGGAACAGATTAAGGAAGCAGGGTTTGAAGACTATTTTGTGGACCACACTGCCGGGGTATATCCCATCGCGGCGTCAGGTGCTCCCTTCAACGCCAACACTTTTTCCGTTACCGGGGACACCTTGTCCGACCTGCACGAAGACCTGAGTGCGGAACAGAAGGCGCGGATGACTTACGACAACATCCTTCGTTTCACCGACGACCCAGATGTCCGGGATCCCATCAAGTTCCTTCGGGCCCGGGAGATCGTCCATTACCAGCGCTTCGGCGAAGCAAACCATACCAAATTAAGTAAACGAGAACCCCCTGCAGGCCACCGCCCACAGGGGATTTTTCCATAGCCTCAGTCGCAGATTTCGCCCTCCCGATAGCAGGCAGCAATGTAATCCCGGGACTGGTAGTAGAAGTCGGAATTGAAGTTGGAGATGGCCCCATCAATCCAGGAGGTGAAGACCTCCACCAGCTTGTCCACAACCGCCTGGTCATCGTCCCTTTGGACGACATCCTCAATCAGGCGTTCGTAGACCTCGCCAATAGTCCAGTAGTCCGGCACCGCGTAGCGGCAGTCAGCTACGTTGTCAAAGGAGCCAAGAGGAATTTGGCGGAGGGTAATAAAGTCATCGGCGGTTTTCTCTATGGGTTCGCAGTGGAAGACATCGGCAAACTGGTAGATGCGCAGGATGGCATCCCTGCCCAGAAGTTCCACCACGGCGGAGCGTTTTTGCTTCTGTGCCCGTCCGATGAATTCAATGAGGCTGCATGTGTAAAACAGAGCGCTGTTATTTTTCATTGCGAACCTCCACTCCCTTCACAAAGGATAGGGTCGCCAGGGCTCGTGCCGTGTGGAAGCTGATTTGATGAGTGGGATGCTTAAATTTTGCCAGTGCCCAGAACGCCTCCCGGGTGATCTTCCCATCGGCAAAGTTCTGGACGTAGTTGAAGATGGTATCGTCCGCCATGGGACCTTCCACAATGTCGTAATCGTGGGAATGTCCCAACCGGCAGGATACGATAAAGTCCAGCCACTCCTCAGTCATCTCAGGGAACTGTTTCACTTTTAGGCTGTCATCCGGCGTGTAGGAATATTCGTTCAGGTAGCCAACCCCATCAAACCGGATCGCCCAGCGGATAGCTTGCTCCGGATACAGTGTGCAGTAAAAGCCAAAATAAAAGTCCTTGTTGTATCTCTGAACCCGGATTTCCGGGAACTCCACAATGCTTTTGCTTCCATGGTATAGGATCAAAGTGCTCCCTCCCGACACGCAACTCTTTGATTAAATTGTAGCCCACGAAAACACCTCCTGTCAAGGAAAAGCATGGCTCCAGGAAAAGAGGCCGCTGCAAAACGCAAGCCGCCAGGGTCTTTGCCCTGACGGCCTTTTCTCACATATTCCAAATAATCTTCGCGTCCCCATCCGC
>UQQZ01000013.1 GCA_900543305.1 uncultured Oscillospiraceae bacterium | reverse complement strand
GCAAGAAGGCGGCTAGTCCTGTCCGGCCACGGACCCGGTCACGGACCCGGCGACGGATCATATCCTCCGCCCTTGCGGAACGCAAGAAGGCGGCTAGTCCTGTCCGGCCACGGACTGCATTTCGTAAATGCGTTTGTAGATCCCGTCCTGGGCAATCAGTTCCTGATGGGTTCCCAGCTGGGCCACCCGGCCCCGGTCCAGGACCAGAATCTGGTCCGCGTTCATCAGGGTGGTGATCCGGTGGGCAATGAGAATGGTGGTGCCCCGGACGTTTTTCCGGATGGACTGGCGAATTTTCGCGTCGGTTTCCATGTCCACCGCAGAGAGAGAGTCGTCGAAGATCTTGATGGGGGTGTCCTGCATGAGCATCCGGGCAATGGCCACCCGCTGTTTCTGGCCTCCGGAGATGGTGACTCCCCGTTCTCCAATGGGGGTTTCGTACCCCTGGGCGAAATTCTCAATGGCATCGTCAATCACCGCCAGCCGGGCAAAGTGACGGACCGTTTCCAGGTCCTCCCGGGCGGCGCCATCGGCGATGCTTTCCCGGAAGGTCTTGGAAAAGAGAAAGGGCTCCTGAAGGACGATGCCGATGTTTTTCCGCAGATAAGAAAGATCTATATTCCGGATGTCCACCCCGCCGATGGTGATGGACCCGTTTTCCCGGGGCAGCTCGTAGAGCCGGTCCAGCAGCGCCATCAAGGTGGATTTGCCGGAGCCCGTGGCCCCCAGAATACCAAAGGTAGTGCCTGCCTGGATCCGGAAGCTCACGTCGTGGAGCACGCCGGTATCCTGGTTGTAGCCGAAGTTCACATGGTCAAAGACAATGTCCCCGTCCATGGGAGGACGCTGGGGATTTTCGCAGTTTTTCTCCTCCTGGGCGTCCAGAATGTCGAAGAGCCGGGTGGCGCTGATGGAGGTCTTGCTCAGCTCCGCCAGCAGCCGTCCCAGATTTCGGGCAGGCCACACCAGCATGGAGTTGTAGGCGGTAAAGGCCAGGAATTCCCCTTCGGTGAGAGCGCCCCGCTCCACAAAGAAGATGCCTGCCACAATGATGACCAACACCTGGAACCCGGCAAAGAAGTCCCCCAGGCCCCAGTTGATGCCCATGACCTTGCCCAGGCGGACCCACAGGTCGGTGAATTCCTGATTTTTCTTGTTAAACCGGTCGATTTCGTACCGTTCCCGGCCAAAGGCCCGGACCACCCGGACTCCGGTCAGGTTTTCCTGAACCAGGGCGGTGAGTTCCCCTTCGGTTTCGTCGGCCCGGCGAAACTTCTTCCCGGTGATCACATAGAAGACCAGGGAGGAGACCATGACCACCGGCACGAAAACCGAGACGATCAGGGAGAGCTCCACGTTCATGGCGAACATGAGCACCAGGGAAACCACAATCAGGAGCACGGTGCGGATACATTCCATCAGCTGGTCGCTGACAAAGTTTCGGATCAGATCCACGTCCTGGGTGCACCGCTGGATAATGTCTCCGGTCTGGTGGGAGTTGTGCCAGGCATAGGGCAGGTGTTGAATGTGGTCAAAGAGGGTGTCCCGAACCCGGGCCACGGTGCCCTCGCAGGCCTTGGCCAGATTCATCCGGGAAGAATAGTTGGAAAAGCCGGCCAGAGCCGCAAAGAACAGGGAAGTCAAGGCGCAGAGCACAATGTGCTGGCGCAGCATTTCCCTGCCGCCGATGGACTGGATCCAGTCCACCAGAAAGCCCGGCAGGTTAAAGGGGGTGTCGTTGATGACGGAGTCCACGGTGACTCGGATGACCTGAGGGGTCATGTAGTTTGCCACCACAGCCACCACCACCATGAGGACGGCCAGCAGGAATCTGCCCCGGAATCCCTTGGTAAAGGGGAAGAACCGGAGGATGCTGGAAGATTTTGGCGTTTCGTTTTTCATAAATAGTACCTCAAGCAAAAGAAAAAATAGGGCATAGAGGAAGGAGAAACCCTTCCTGCGGAAAAAGCGAAAGGGCGGCAAGCCCTTCTCCCCAACCAAAAAGGCTTGCCGTCCTTTTCGCAGGGCAAACAGGCCGGAGGAAACCCTCCGGCAACGCTGCCTTTTTCAGGAGGAGCACCAGGCTCTTCCTGTTGGAACGCGCTTCACGGCGGCGCGTCCCATACATGACGGTACTGACACTTTACCATGGAGATAGGGAAAAGTCAATGAATACTTTCGGAAAAAAGGGGAAAAATCAGGGAAAGTTTCTCACCATCTTCCCCCAATGGACTTGTATTTTTAGATGTTTCAGTGTATAATACTTTTAGATCTGGTTTTAAAAACTAGATGTAAAAATTCAGGGTGTTTTACCACCCTTTAGGAGGGATCTCCGTGGATTATCCCATGACTGCAAGAGAAATTCGATGGGCCCGCCGCCGGCAGAACAATCAGCTGCGGGCGGAAAAGCGGAAGCGGCTGGGACTGCCTCGCTACACCTTAGGAGAGGAGATCTTCTCCTCCGTGTCCCACGGGGTGTCGGCCCTGTTTGCGGTGGGGGCTTTGGTTTTCCTGCTGCTTACCTGCCGGAGAACGCCCCTTGCCCTGACCTGCGGGGCCGTGTACGGGGGCACCATGATTCTGCTTTACACCGTCTCCACCCTGTATCACGCCTTGGGGATCAACCGGGCCAAGGTGGTATTTCGCTCTCTGGATCACTGCACCATTTTCCTGCTGATTGCGGGCACCTACACGCCTATTACCTTGGTGTGCCTGGGAGGCGTCAAAGGGGCGGCCATGTTTGGGGTGGTTTGGCTGGCGGCGGTTTTGGGAGTGATACTCAACGCCATCAGTGTGGAGCGGTTCCGGAAGGTGTCCATGGTATGTTATCTGGCCATGGGCTGGGTGGTGGTTTTGGCTATGGGGGACTTTTACCGAGCCGCCTCCGGGGTCACCTTCTGGTGCCTGCTGGCTGGAGGAATCTGCTACACCTTGGGAGCAGTGCTGTACGGGGTGGGCAAGAAGATTCCCTATATTCACTCCGTCTTCCACCTGTTCGTGCTGGCAGGCAGCGTCCTCCACACGGTGAGCGTTTGGGGAATTCTGCAATAAGAGAAAAAGCATAGAAAAAGCGCATGGACCTGGAAGGGTTCCTGCGCTTTTTTTGCAGGTTGGGGGCCGATTCCTCCCACTTGGTTTTTCCCCCCTTGTGAAGGGCATGCAGGGTTGCTATACTGGTCTTGCAGCTGCGGAAGGAAGTGACGGTATGAAGATTGTTCTGGAAGAAAATCCCGGGTTCACGGAGACCGAAGTGGTTATCCGGTGCAGGGAGGCCACCCCTCAGATCATGGGGATCCTGGCGGCTCTGCGGTCCTTTGACCAGCGCCTTACGGGGACCCGGGAAGGCCGGACCTACCTGTTTGAAGCGGGACAGGTGCTGTACATTGAGTCCGTGGATAAACGTACATTTCTCTACACCGCCGAGGGTGTTTACGAAACGCCTCTGCGGCTGTACGAGTTGGAGGAGCGGCTGGCTTCCTGGGACTTTGTCCGGGCCAGCAAGTCGGTGATTGTCAATTTCGGACGGGTTTCATCCATCCGTCCCGACCTGGGAGGCCGCCTGCAGCTGACCCTGGAAAACGGGGAAGTGGTAGGGGTTTCCAGGCAATACGCCCCGGCCATTCGCAAGAAGCTGGGCATGTAACCATGTAAAAAGGGAGGAAACAAATGAAAAAACTGGTGGAGTGTCTGCCTCAGTTGCTGACGAACCTGTGTATTTCCTTTACCGTGGCGACTTTGGTGTTTACAGCCTTTGACTATTCCAAGGAAACCATGCGGCGGGAAAGAATCTATGAGATGCTGTTGATCTGCGCAGTTGCCACGGTGCTGCAGTATATTCTCTTCTCCGGCAACGTGGTGAAACGTCTGTCTTACCTGTGGAGGATGGTGCTGTTTGCCCTGGTGTTGCTGCCGGTGATAGCTCTCTGTGCCGTGACATTCCGGTGGTTTCCCACGGGACAAGTGGAATACTGGATTGTGTTTGCGGGCTGCTTCTTGGCAGGCTATGTGATCATTTCCCTGGTGTTTGAAGTGGGATTCCGTTTGCGGCGGAAAGTCTACGACGACGCTTTGGGCCGGTACAAAAAGGATCGGAACAAATAAGGTGTTTTCTTCGGCCCCGTCAAACCGGATGGGGCCGAAACTTTTGCATACATGGGCGGAGAGGAGACTATACTGTACTATCCAGCCCAGAAAGGAGCCGGTTGCCATGCCCAAAAGATTCCCTGTATCGGATCGGCCGCCCCAGGGGACTGCCTTGCCCGGCGGCAGGTCCTAGGCCATGTTGGAAGTCCTTTCCACTTTGCTGTGGGGCTGGCATGTGCTGTTGTTGATCCTGGGGGCGGGGATCTATTTCACCTTTGCCAGCGGATGGTTTCAAATCCGTCGGATAGGCCGCTGGATGAAATCGGCCCTGGGCTCTTCTGGGGGTGAACGGGGGCGGATCTCCTCCTTCCAGGCCCTGACCGCGGCCTTGGCAGGCTCCATCGGCACGGGAAACATTGTAGGAGTGGCGGCGGCCATTACCGTCGGGGGACCGGGATCCCTGTTTTGGATGTGGGTGTCTGCCCTGTTCGGCATGATGACCGTATTTGCGGAAAACCTGCTGGCCGGCCGTCACCGGGAAGCGCCGGGGGCTTTGGGGTACATCCGCCAGGTGGGCCGGTGGGGAAAGCCTCTGGCCGCCCTCTATGCGGGAGGCTGTGTGATGGCGTCCCTGGGCATGGGAAATATGGCCCAGACCAACGCGGCCGCCGCGTCCCTGGAGGCTTTGGGGGTGGCCCCGGCAGCGGGAGCCCTGGCCATGGGAGTACTGGTGTTCTTTGTAGCTCGGGGAGGCCTGACCCTGGGGGTGAAGATCACCGAACGGTTGGTGCCCCTGATGACCCTTCTGTTTTTTGCCGCATCCCTGGGGGTCCTTTGGATCTTTCGGGCCAATCTCCCCGGGGCCTTTCAGAGCATTTTCCAGGGAGCCTTTTCCTTCCGGGCCGGAGCGGGCGGAGTGGCTGGAGCTCTTCTAGCCATGAAGACCGGGGTTTCCCGGGGAATCTTCACCAACGAGGCAGGTCTGGGCAGTTCCGCCTTTGCCTACCAGGAGGTAGAGGGTCCTACCCCGGTGGAGCTGGGGTGCCTGGGGATCTTCCAGGTGTTTATGGACACCTTGCTCATGTGCACGGTGACGGGATTGTGTATTTTGTGCTGCCGGTCCCCGGTGTTGGAAGGGGCAGCCCTGACCTTCTACGCCTTTGAAAGCGCCCTGGGTCCCTGGGGCGGGAAAGCGGTTTCCCTGTGTACGGCCCTGTTTGCTCTGGCCACTTTGGTGGCCTGGTGCTGCTACGGCCGGGAAGGCCTGTTCTACCTGACGGGAGGCAGAGGGAAAACGGTCTATGCTCTGGCGGCTGCCGTGGCTGCGGTGCTGGGCTGTTTTCTGCCTGTGGGAACGGTGTTTCAGCTGGGAGACGCCATGAACGGTTTGATGGCCCTGCCCAATGTGATTGCCCTGTTTTTCCTGGAAAAAGAAGTCCGCAAGGAGCTGGCTCGAGAGGGGGCTTTGGGAAGGAGGCCCAAGGGAAGGTCCCTCTCCGGTGGGTTTTCATAAAAATTTCAAAAAAAACTTTCATTTTTCTAAGTTTAATGGTAGAATAGCCATAGCAACTTTCGTCACATCCTCCGGCCGAAAGACCGGATGGGGGGCGCATCTTCAATTGGTCACGGGGCGGGCATTCGCCCCAGGCCGGGAAAGGCATGGTAGATTATGAAACTGATCCTTGCAATTGTCAGCAACGACGATAGCGGCGCGGTGTCCTCCGCGCTGACTCGGGAAGGCTTCTCCGTAACGAAGCTGGCCACCACCGGCGGTTTTTTGATGGCGGGCAACACCACCTTTATCTCCGGCGTGGAAGATGACAAGGTGGATGATGTGATCGGCATCATTTCCAAGTATTCCAGCCGCCGCACCCAGATCGTTCCCAGCACCTCCACCATGGAAGTGGGCATGTATTCCTCCTTCCCCGTGGAAGTCACGGTGGGCGGATCCACCATCTTTGTGCTGAACGTGGACCGGTTCGAGAAGGTCTGATGGAATTTCCCGGATTTTTGGGCAATCAAGAGGTGAAGGCGGCTCTTTCCGCCGCTTTTGCCGCGGGCCGATTTCCGCACGCCCTGCTGCTCCAGGGGGAGCCGGGGTGCGGGAAACGGACCTTTGCCCGGCTGTTGGCCCAGGCCCTGGTGTGCCGGGACCGGGAGCACGCCCCCTGCGGGGTGTGCCCTTCCTGCGTGCGGGCCAAAGCCGGAACACATCCCGATATCCGCGTTGTGGAAGGGAGCGGGGCGACCCGCTCCCTTACTGTTGACGCGGTGAAGAGCGTGATCTCCGATGCCTACCGGATGCCCGAGGAAGCGGAGGTCAGCGTTTATCTGCTGTTTTTGGGAAACCGGACCTTGGAGCCGGCCCAGAACAAACTGCTCAAATTGATCGAGGAACCCCCGGAGCACGGGGTGTTCCTTTTGGTGTGCCCTTCAGCGGAACGGCTGCTGCCCACCATCCGCAGCCGGGTTCAAAGTTTTTTGCTCCAGCCTCCCTCCCAGGAGGAAGCGGCGGCCTATGTGGCGGCCCGGGAGCAGGTGACCCCGGAACGGGCCCGGGAACTGGCGGCCCTGTGCGGGGGAAATATTGGACGGATGCTGGAAGAACTTTCCGGTGGGGAAGCTGCCCGGGCCTTTTCCCTGGCCCAGGCCATTGCCCGGGGAGTGACGGAGCCTCGGGAGGACAGCCTTCTTCAGGCGGTGGCGCCCCTGCAAAAGGACCGGGAGCTGTTCCGGGAGGTGCTTGCCCGGCTGGAGGTGATCTTCCGAGACGCCTGCGTGCTGCGGGCGGGAGGAAGCGCGGTGTTGGGAGGTGCGCCGGAAACGGCGGACCGGCTCAGCGCCCTGTCCCGGAAACGGCTGATGGCCTTGGCGCCTTTGCCGGGAGAATTCCGTCAAAAGCTGGAGAGAAACGCCAATATGGCTCTGCTCACCACGGATTTCAGCGCCCGGCTGCGGGAAGCGGCGGGCCGGTGACCGGAAGGGAAGCGCTCCAGGAAGAGCCGGGAAATCCCGGCAGGAAAGGAGGGATGCGTATGGCCGAAGTGATCGGCGTGCGCTTTAAAAATACAGGAAAAGTGTACTATTTTGATCCCCAGGGAGAGACCCTGGAAAAGGGGGTCATGGTGATTGTGGAAACCGCCCGGGGAACCGAGTGCGGGGAAGTGGCCCTGGAAAATCGGGAAGTCAGCGACTCTGCCATTGTTCAGCCCCTGCGGAAACTGATCCGGCGGGCCACCAAGGAAGACCTGAAAAAGGTGGCGGAGAACCGGAAAAAGGAAAAGAGCGCCTTTAAGGCCTGCGAAAAGAAGATCGCCGAGCGGGGCCTGGAGATGAAGCTGGTGGACGTGGAGTACACCTTCGACAACTCCAAGATCCTCTTTTACTTCACCGCGGACGGCCGTGTGGACTTCCGGGAGCTGGTGAAGGACCTGGCGGGCATGTTCCGCACCCGAATCGAGCTGCGGCAGATCGGCGTCCGGGACGAGGCCAAAATGCTGGGCGGCATGGGAATTTGCGGCCGGCCTTTCTGCTGCGGGTCCTTTCTGGGCGGGTTTACGCCCGTATCCATCAAGATGGCCAAGGAGCAGGGGTTGTCCCTGAACCCGGTGAAGATTTCCGGCGCCTGCGGGCGGCTCATGTGCTGCCTGAAATACGAGCAGGAGGCCTACCAGGATCTGCTCCGGTCCACCCCCAAGGTGGGGGCTTTGGTGTCCACCCCTGAGGGCAAAGGAGTTGTCATCGAGCAGAATCTTCTGACCCGGAAGCTGACCATCCGGCTGGACAAGGATCCCGATGGGGCGCCCAAGGTGTTCAAGGTGTCGGAGGTAAAAGTGCTCCGGGACGGGAAGATCAAGGTGGCCCGGAAGGAGCTGGAGGAGCTGAAAGACTTGGAAGAAACCTGAGTTTTTCCAGGAACTTCTTCGCCAATTTTTGCACAGGATTGAGAAAAAGGGATTGCAATTTTACTAAAATGTGATAAAATAAGCTTGAAAATCTGAATGGAGGTGTTCCTCATGCCTTATGTGATCAGCGATGAATGTATTGCCTGCGGCGCTTGCGCCAGCGAATGCCCCGTTGGAGCTATCTCCGAGGGCGATGGCAAATATGTGATCGACCCCGATACCTGCATTGATTGCGGCGCTTGCGCCGGCACCTGCCCTGTGGGCGCTCCCCAGGAGGGCTAAGTTTCGGGTCTGAAAATTTCAGAAAAGCGGGGTCCGGTGGGAATTCCTCCCAGCGGGCTCTTCTTTTTGTTTTGGGAGGTCTTTATGGAGGAACACTGGGAACCCCTTTCGGCAGGCAGCAAAGTGCTGGTGAGCCGGGAACACGGATTCGGCACCGACGCCATTTTACTGGCGGATTTTTCCATGCCCCGGCGGGGGGAACGCTGTGCGGACCTGGGCACCGGCTGCGGGGTGATTCCCCTGCTTTGGCGAGCTCGGGGAAAAGCCGGGTCCATTACCGGGGTGGAACTGCGGGAACAGGGGGCCCGGCAGGCCCGGCGCTCCGTGGAGGAAAGCGGCTATGAGAACCAGATCCGCATCCTCCAGGGGGATGTACGCCGGATGGAGGAATTGTTTCCTGCCGGCAGTCTGGACTTGATTGCCTGCAATCCCCCCTACACCGCCCCTGGGGCAGGCATCCCCAGCGGGGATGATGCCCGGCGCACCGCCCGCCAGGGGGACACACTCTCTCTGGAGGAGTTGGCCCGGGGAGCCCGGTATGGGCTGCGGTATGGGGGAAAGCTGTTTCTCTGTCTCCGTCCTGCACGCCTTTCGGAGGCCATGGAGGTCTTTCACCGGTACGCCCTGGAGCCCAAACGGCTGCGGTTGTGCCAGCAGCGGGTGGGCAAGGCCCCCTTCCTCTTTTTGCTGGAATGCCGCAGCGGGGGAAAAGTGGGCATGGTGGTGGAGCCGGTGTTGCTGCTGGAAGGGCCGGACGGTTCCCCCTCGGCGGAGCTGGAGGTCATTTACGGAGACTACCGGAACAATCCGGAACACAACCCCTCGTCCCTAGGATGAGGGAACATAAGCCGGGGAAATCCCGGAAGGAGGCGGAAGCGATGGAACAAGGGGCGCTGTATGTGGTGGGGACGCCCATCGGGAACCTGGGGGATTTTTCTCCCCGGGCCCTGGAAGTGCTGGGGGAAGTGGACTTTATCGCCGCGGAGGACACCCGGGTGACCTTGAAGCTGCTGACCCATTTTGGGATCAAAAAGCCCTTGATCAGCTATTTTGAGCACAATAAGCTGGAACACGGACCCATGATTGTGGCCCGGCTGCAAGAGGGGCAGAGCTGCGCCCTGGTGTCCGACGCGGGAATGCCTGCCATCTCCGATCCCGGGGAGACTTTGGTGGCAGCCTGTGCTCAGGCGGAAATTCCGGTGTATGTGGTGCCGGGGCCCACGGCGGCCCTTTCCGCCCTGGCCATCAGCGGCCTGCCCACAGGCCGGTTCACCTTTGAGGGATTTCTCAGCGTCAACAAGCGCAGCCGCCGGGAACACCTGGAACAAGTGGAGCGGGAAGAGCGCACCATGATCTTTTACGAAGCTCCCCACAAGCTGCGGAAGACTCTTTCGGACTTTTCTAAGGTGTTTGGCCCGGACCGGAGAATTGCCCTGTGCCGGGAGCTGACCAAGATCCATGAGGAGGTTTGGCGCACCACTTTGGGGGAAGCGGCGGCCCATTACCGGGAAAAGGAACCTCGAGGGGAATTTGTACTGGTGGTGGAGGGCCGTGCCCGAGAAGGGGCTCCGGAGCCGGAATACACCCTGGAAGAGGCGGCGGACCTGGCCCGTTCCCTGGCTCAGGGAGGTCTTTCCCCTACAGAGGCTGCCAAACAGGCGGCCAAGGAGACAGGTTTCAAGAAAGGGGAAATCTACCGGCTGCTGGCGGAAAACCAGGGCTGAGGCAAGGTCACTGGCAGGCTTCCAGAACCTGGGCAATGGCCTCTCCCACCAGGGATCCGGAATAGCGGGCCTCGCTGACCGTGTTAACCTCCGTACCCACCTCCACCAGCAGGGAACCGGGGGTGGCGTTCATATTGTACTTGCTGTTGGAGAAATTGAGAGGCCGGGCCAGACCGGGATAGGAGGTCTGGAGCTGCTGCTGAATCCGCAGGGCCAGGCGCAGGTTTTCCTCCCACCGGGGGAAATCTCCCCAGCCCCCGTCGGCGTCGCACCCGGCAATGAGCATCACCTGGGCAGCTTTCCGGCCTTCCAGGGTCACAGTTGGTTTGTATTTTACCCCACTGTCCGTGGTCATGGAGTCCCGATGGACGTCGATGGTCACCTGGATGGTGGGGTATTCTGTCAGGTTTTTTTGGAGCACTTCCCAAGAGCGGTCATAGGAGCCGTTGTACAGGGTGTCGTTGACGGTGGTGTCGTGGACCACCCCGAATCCGGCGGCTTCCAGGGATTCCTTCAGGGCCTCCCCAGCGGCCACCACGCTCTGGTCCGGATCCTCCGTCCGGGTGGCCATGTCCGTGTAATAAAATCCCGTAAAGGTCTGGGAATAGGCCTCGGAGGTGTGGGTGTGGTAGATGAGGATTTCCACGCTGCCGTCCTTTTTCAGATGGACGGAGGGTTCCTCCTGGAGGGAGGCGTTCAGATCGGTGCCGGAACCGGTGGTGTCCTTGACGAAAAAGTTGGATACCTGGGTGCCGCCGGAAAGCTGGATTTCTTCCACCGGGGCGGATTTCCGGTTGGGGTCTGGAGTGACGGAGGCCTCCGGCTGGGCGGTGGCCGTCAGGGAGACCACACCGTCGTCGGGGAGAGAATAGAGATCCGGCTGGGGAGAGGGACTGGGAGAAGCCTGGGAAGCGGAGGATACAGCCTCCGCCTTCATTCCGGCGGCAAAGAGCAGGGCGTCGCCTCCCTGCTCCCGGGACCATCCCTGGAGCTTGACCCCCACACACCACAGGCACAAGCCCACGCCCAACAGAATTCCCAGTTTTTTCAGCAGGCGGGAGAAGGTTTGTTTCATGAAAAAATCCTTTCGCAACAAAAAGTTAACAATTATCCCCTTGCATTGAGAGAGATACTTTAGTATAATAAAGTGAATAACTATCACTTAAAAAAGGCTTGAAGACTGTGAAACAGAGAAGCCGACACCCCAGAGAAGCGCCAATCGGACGCTGAGGAAGGAGTTTTGTAAATGTCTATTTATTCGGAGATCAAGCCGGAAATCCGCGCCTTGGCGGAAACCTGTGTGGAAAACACCAAAATTGACCCGGAACTGTATGTGAAGTACGACGTCAAGCGGGGCCTGCGGGACTTAAACGGCAAGGGTGTGCTGACGGGACTTACCAACATCTCGGAGATCATTTCCTCCAAGACCGTGGACGGGAAGAGCGTTCCCTGTGAGGGCGAGCTCTACTACCGGGGTTATAATGTGGAAGAGCTGATTCGCCGTCAGCCCAAAGGGGACAATTTCGGATTTGAACGCACGGCCTATCTGCTGTTGTTTGGAGATCTGCCGGATCAGGAGCAGTTTCGGACCTTCTGCGAGCTTTTGTCCTTCTACCGGACTTTGCCCACCAGTTTCGTCCGGGACATCATCATGAAGGCACCCAGCAGCGACATGATGAATACCCTGGCCCGCAGCGTGCTCACTCTCTATTCTTATGACGAAGCGGCGGAAGATATTTCCATTCCCAACGTGCTGCGTCAGAGCATGCAGCTGATTGCCCTGTTTCCCCTGTTGTCCGTGTACGGCTACCAGGCGTACCGTCACTATCACGATGGCCAGAGCCTGTTTATCCACCAGCCCGATCCCAAGCTTTCCACGGCGGAGAACATTTTGCGGATCCTGCGGCCCGATTGTTCCTATACGGAGCTGGAGGCCAAGGTGCTGGACATCGCCCTGATTCTCCACGCGGACCACGGCGGCGGCAACAACTCCACCTTTACCACCCATGTGGTCACCTCCTCGGGTACCGATACCTATTCCGCCATTGCCGCGGCCCTGGGTTCTCTGAAAGGCCCCAAGCACGGCGGTGCCAACATCAAGGTGGTGAAGATGTTCGAGGACATCAAGTCCCATGTGAAGGATTGGGACGACGAAGAGGAAGTGGAGGCCTACCTGGCCAAACTGCTGCATAAGGAAGCTTTCGACAAGTCCGGTCTGATTTACGGCATCGGCCACGCGGTCTATTCCCTGTCCGATCCCCGTGCCAAGATCATGGCCCGGTTTGTGGAGGGGCTTTCCAAGGAAAAGGGACGTTCCGACGAGTTCCGGTTGTACAGCAACGTGGAGCGCTTGGCGGTGAAACTGATCACCAACGAGCGGAAGATCTACAAGGGCGTTTCCGCCAATGTGGACTTCTACAGCGGCTTCATTTACAGCATGCTGGATCTGCCCATGGAGCTGTACACCCCCATTTTCGCCATCTCCCGGATTGCCGGTTGGAGCGCCCACCGGATCGAGGAGTTGGTGGGCGGCGGCAAGATCATCCGTCCTGCTTACATGGCCGTCCAGTCCCACCGGGAGTTCCCCCAGGAAACCCTTTAATCCATACTTTACTAAACAAGAAAACCGCTCTCCGTTGAGGGCGGTTTTATTTTTTTGCCAAAAAAGAAATAGTTTTTTGTGACCAAACTGGGATTTGGTCTGTCTAATATACAGAGAGCGGGAGTGCGGCCAGGGAAAATCCGGATTTCTCCGGCCGCACAAAAAAGGCGCCCCGGAAGGGGCGCCCCATAGAATGCTTCGGGTCCGAAAGGTCCCGTTTTAAGATGGAAGACCGGTTTTCTTACCAGCCCTGTTCCTTCAGATACTGACGGCTCAGGGTGATGGCTTCCATGGGAGGACGGTCGTTGGACTGGTCCTGCTCCACGACGACCCACTGAGCGCCAGCTTCCACAGAGGCTTCCAGGATAGGACCAAAGTCCTGATCTCCGTAACCTACGGGCCGGAATTCGAAGATGCCGTGGCTTTCTTCCTTTTTCACCTCGGTGCCGATCAGCTCGTACATGTTGGCGGGCTTGCCCTCTTTGTGGAAGTCCTTGAGATGGACCACAGGGGACCGGCCGGAATACTTCTTGATGTAACCGGCAGGATCTTCTCCGGCCACCTTCACCCAGCAGGTATCCAGCTCGGTCTGGAGCAGGTCGGCGGGAATGGTGTCGTAGATGTAATCCAGGGCATAGCGGCCGTCGTCCATTTTCACAAACTCGAAGTCGTGGTTGTGATAGAGGGTCTGAATGCCGTGAGCCTTGCAGGCCTTGCCGATTTCCTCAAACAGCTTCACGTTGCCTTCGAACTTGGGGGTGCCGGGACGGTCTTCTTCCATCAGGTAGGGAATGGCGATGTATTTGACGCCGATCTCCACATACTTCTGGATGGTGCCTTCCATATCAGCCACCAGCTCCTGGAAGGGAACATGGGCGGAGATGGGAATCAGGCCGGCTTCTTCAATGGCGGCTTTCACGGCAGCGGGCTCCAGGTCATAGAGACCGGCCAGCTCCACGCCGTCGTAACCGATTTCTTTAATTTTTTTCATGGTGCCGGCAAAATCTTTTTCCGCGTCTCCACGGACAGAATAAACCTGCACCGCAACGGGCAAAGTCTTCATGGGAAACTCCTCCAATCGAGAGATTAATCTAGCTTTATGATATAGCAAAGGTTCCTAAAGGTCAAGAGAAAGGGTTGAAAAAATAAGGGGGTTGTGCTACAGTATGCACAGAGTACATAAAATTTATAATTTTTTTAATGATAAATGGATCAAGGCCATTTGTCGGGAGAGATATGAAAAAGGAGTGGGTTCAATGAAGAGGAACCTTCGGTTTTACTTTGCGCTGTTTTTTGCCAAGGGGACGGCGCTGGTACTCAAGCTCATTGGCAGACAGGGAACTTCTATGCCCGGGTCCTGGGCCATTATTTTATGCCCGGATTTTCTGGCCCGGATGCCCCGGCCCAAAACGGTGATCGGCATCACCGGCACCAACGGCAAGACCACCGTGTCCAACCTGGTGGAAGATGTGCTGCAGGAGTGCGGGTATCAATTTACCTGCAACCGGGCGGGCACCAACGTGGCCACAGGGGTGGCCTCCAGCCTGATCGCCAATTCCACCTTTTTGGGCAAGCCCAAGAATCAGCTGGCGGTTTTTGAGCTGGACGAGCGGAGCTCTCCCCATATTCTGCCCTATTTGAAGCCGGATTTACTGTTGTGCACCAATATTTTCCGGGATTCCTACAAGCGCAACGCCCATGTGGAATTTATCCTGGAAATTCTCAACCGGTACATTCCCGATACCACCCGGCTGGTACTGAACGCCGACGACCTGCTGTGTTCCAGTCTGAAGCCGGAAAATCCCCGGGCGTATTTTTCCATCGATCCCCTGCCCGGAGAAGAGCAGGCGCCCCACAACCGGGTTCAGGCGTTGCGGGTCCGCCCCAAGTGCGGGGCCCGGCTGGAATGGGACTTCCGCCGGTACCATCACATTGGCCGGGCCCACTGTCCCCAGTGCGGCCTGTGTTCCCCCAAGCCCCAGTATCGGGTGACGGCAGTGCATCCCCGGGATCACCGGATGACTGTCCAGGCCGGGGACCTGACCGGGGAATTCCCCCTGCCCAATGGGAACATCATCAACGTGTACAACGCCCTGTCCGCCGTGGCGCTGTTGTCCGAGTTTGGGCTGTCCCAGGAGCGGATTGCCCACTGCATGGAAAAGCTCACCATCACCGAAAGCCGCTACAGCGAGGATCAGGTGGGGGGCCGGAAAATTATTCTCCATCTGGCCAAGGGGCAAAACCCCATTGCCTGTTCCCAGGCCTGTGCCAACGTGCGGAAGGCCCCTGGGAAAAAAGCGGTGCTGCTGTTCCTGGATGACCGTCACGACGCGGCCCACTCGGTGGAAAATATGGCCTGGCTCTACGACACGGATCTGGGATTGCTCAACGACCCCAGCATCCTTCAGGTGGTGGAGACAGGGGCCCGCCATTGGGACACCTATGTGCGGCTGCTGATGGCCGGCATTTCTCCGGAAAAGATCGCCCACCGGGAGGACAACCTCCAGGCGGTTCAGGCCCTGAATCTGGAGGGAGTGGACACGGTGTATGTGCTCTATGACATTTACGCCGTAGGCCTGGCCAAGCAGGTGAAGGAGCAGCTGCGGGAGCGGCTGGCCCAGCTGCCGCCCCTGACCGATTCCCAAGAGAAGGAGGCCCAGCCCCATGAGAATTGAGATTCTGTTCCCCGAGATGGCCAACCTGTTCGGGGACTTGAGCAATATGGACTATTTAAAGCTTTGCCTGCCTGAGGCGGAGTTTGTGGAAACACCTTTTACCGGCGAACCCCTGTTTACCAGGGAACCGGTGGACCTGGTATACCTGGGACCCATGACGGAACGGGGGCAGGAGCGGGTCATTGAAAAGTTCCGGCCACTCCGGTTTGAGATCCAGGAGCAGATCAAGAAGGGCACTCCCTTCCTTTTTACGGGAAATGCCCTGGAGATTCTGGGGGAGCGGATCGAAGACGGGGAAGGGGGCCAGGTGGAAGGCCTGGGGCTGTTCCCACTGGTGGCCCGGCGGGATATGCTTCACCGGCATAACAGCACCTTCCTGGGAACCTTTGAAGGGGATCCGGTGATGGGGTTTAAATCCCAGTTTACCATGGCCTTTCCCGGAGACAGCAGTCTGGGGCTTTTCCTGGTGGACCGGGGCGTAGGCCTCAACAAGAAGTGTCCCTTTGAGGGGATCCGGTCCCACAATTTCTTCGGCACCTACCTGCTGGGGCCCTTGCTGATCCTGAACCCGCCCTTTACCCGGTATCTGCTGCGGACCATGGGGGCAGAGGACGCGAACCTGGCCCTGGAGGCGGAGGTGGAAGCCGCCTATCAGAAGCGCCTGGAGGACTTCCGGGCCCATACCTGAACCATCCCATACCCATCAAAAAAAGACTGCCGGAAGGCAGTCTTTTTTTCGTGGGAAAGCTGTGAGGATCAGCAGGCGCTGACGCGGCCGGCTTTGGCATCCAGGCAGACCACAGCGCCGCTCTTGAGAATGTCGGTGGCGTGGGTGGCGCCGGTGAGTACAGGCTTGTCCATGGCCAGACCCACAATGGCTGCGTGGGTATTGGCCCCTTCCATTTCGGTGATGATGCCCGAGCAGCGGCGCAGGTATTCCACAATGGAGTTGTCCGTTTCGGGAACCACCAGAATGTCCCCGTCTCGGAAATGCTTGGGGATCTCTTCCAGGTGCTTGCACACGCACAGACGGGCGGAAACGCATTCCTCCGTGACCCCTTCCCCGGTGAGGAGCACATGGCCCACCACATGGACCTTCATCATGTTGGTGGTGCCGGAGATGCCCAAGGGCACGCCGGCGGTGATCACCACCAGGTCGCCGCTTTTTACCAGGCCCGTCTCTTCGGCGGCGTCCACGGCCCGCTCAAAGAGGGCATCCGTGTCGCTGACCTCGTCGATGAGCATGGGGAACACGCCCCAGGAAAGATTCAGCTGCCGCCACACATGTTCCTGAGTGGTGCAGCCCACAATGGGATACAGGGGCCGGAACTTGGAAAGCTGCCGGGCGGTGACGCCGGACTTTGTGACCGTGACAATGGCCTTGGCGCCCAGGTCGTGGGCCGTGGTGCAGGTGGCATGGGAGATGGCGTTGGTCACGTCAAAGGCCACGTCGCTGTTGTCCCGGGAGTTGAAGCGCTTGATATAGTTGATGCTTTGCTCGGCCTTTTCGGCGATGCGCACCATGGTTTCCAGGGCTTCCACAGGATACTTGCCCGCAGCGGTTTCTCCGGAGAGCATGATGCAGCTGGTGCCGTCGTAAATGGCGTTGGCCACGTCGGTGGCTTCTGCCCGGGTAGGCCGGGGATTTTTGATCATGGAGTCCAGCATCTGGGTGGCGGTGACCACCTGTTTGCCGGCCATATAGGATTTTTGGATCAGCTGCTTTTGCAGCACGGGCACATCCTCAAAGGGAATTTCCACGCCCATATCCCCTCGGGCCACCATGATGCCGTCCACCACCCGAAGGATTTCGTCGATGTTTTCCACGCCCTCCATGTTTTCGATCTTGGCGATGATGTTCATGGTCTGGCAGTGGTATTCCTTCAGAATGTGGCGGATGGCCAGGATATCCTCGGCGGAGCGGGTGAAGGAGGCGGCAATGTAGTCAAAGCCGTTCTCGATGCCGAAGATGATGTCCGACCGGTCCTGCTCGCTGATAAAGGGCATGGACAGCCTGGTGCCGGGCACGTTGATGCCCTTGTGGTTGGAAACACGGCCTCCGTTGAGCACCGTGCAGACAATGTCCGTTTCGGAAACATGCTCTGCCCGCATTTCCACCAGGCCGTCATCGATGAGCACTCGGGCGCCGGGCTTCAAGTCCTTGGGCAGATTCTTGTAGGTGATGGACACCACCTTGTCGTCCCCTGCCACCTCACGGGTGGTCAAGGTAAAGGTGGCTCCGCTTTCCAGTTCAATGGGGCCGTTCTCAAAAGTTTTTACCCGGATTTCCGGGCCTTTGGTGTCCAGAATCGTGGCGATGGGGAGACCCAATTCCTCCCGCAGGCGCGTCACCGCTTCCAACTTTTTGGCGGCGTCTTCGTGGGTACAGTGGGAGAAATTGAACCGGGCTGCGTTCATGCCTCCCAGCATCAGCCGGCGCAGGACCCTTTCGTCCTCGGTGGCGGGGCCCAGCGTGCAGATGATTTTCGTCTTTCTCAGCATTGCGCATCGTCCTTTCCTTTGCGGGCGCCATGCTCCCGCAACTGTTGGTTCACTCCAAAAGCATCCCCCCAACAGAGTCTTGTCATAAGGTGCAAGGGCTTCCGGGGGATTCTGGGGTTATTATATCATATCCTTTTGGGTTCGTCATCAGTTTTTCCCCCATTTGCCCAAAAATTAACACTTCCCGTTTCGCCCATTTTTCCCCTAAGAACAGCCTTGAAAATCCCTGTTGCCCAGGTGTTTTTTCTCCCTGCTGGGGAAGGCTAAAAATCGGAAAGGGGTGGTGCCATGAACCGGGGAAAATACAGGTGGTTTGCCTGGGCGTTCGGGGTGACTCTGAGCCTGTTGATCCTGGTGACGGGGCTGGTCATTGTGGATACTCAGGGCCGCCGGATGAGCTTTGGAGACGATCAGCCGGCCATACAGGTGAAGCACCTGGCCGGGGACAGAGCCAGGCTGGAGGTGAAGGTCCTGGGATTTGAGGGCAGCTGGGATGTGACCGCTGCGGATCGGGCCTTCCAGTTTGTCTGCGATTTTTGCTGTATTCCACATTCCTGAGAAAATGTGGGGAAAACTTCCGGGGAGGGCAGGGACATGAACGGGTGGTGGACGGGGGTAGACCAGCTCCTGGGAGGAATCCCGGGACAGTGGGTGCGCAGGGCGGCCCAGGAGGCCCAGTGGATGGGAATCCTGGGGTGGTCCCTGGTGGCGGTGGGATGTTTGGGGGTAGCCCTGGCTGTCCAATGGAGCGGCCGGGCCCGTCGGAAACGTCCTCCCTTTCTGCCCTACCGTCCGCCGGCCCTGCCCGGGCCTTTCCAGCTGGTCCGGGGTAAAAAACAGGGTCGTCGGTAAAAAAGGAGCCTCTGGAGAGCCTCAAAGCACACCTTGTGGTTTCTTCATTTTTTTAAGGAGTTTTCCCCAATTCCGCCGCCATATGTGGTGGTGAACTGTGAGTTTGTAACTATTTTGCAATAAATTTACAAAATGATTCTTGTATAGAAAAATAAAAAGGGCCTCTTGAGGTACAATGCTACACAGAAACTTATGTAAATGAGGAGCAATCTATCATTTTCGTGAGGAGGCAGAAGCAACATGTGCTTTTTTAAGAATAAGAAACTGAGAAAGCGTTTGGGCGCTGGTCTGTTATCTCTGTGCATGCTGACCATGACCCCCCTGACGGTTTCCGCCGAGACGGTGGCCGAAATCCAGGAGGAGCAGAACCGGCTGGAAGCGGAGAAGCAGGATTTGCAAGCCCAGCTGGATCAGCTTCGGGACGACGAGGCCCAGAAGCAGGAATATCAGGACACTTTGCAGGAGCAAATCGACGTGGTGCAGGAGCAGATCGACACCACCCGTGAAAATATCAATGAACTCAACGCCAGCATCAACGAGTTGAACCTGAAGCTGGAAAAGTCCCAGGAAGAGATTCAGGGGACCATCGATGAATTTAAAGAGCGGCTGGTGGCCCTGTACACCGCAGGCAACGTGAGCACCTTGGAGATCCTGTTGGACTCCGACAGCCTCAGCGAGTTCACCACCCGCACCGCCCTTTTGGAAAACATGACCGCCCATGACCAGGAATTGGTGGACAAGCTGGAAGCCTATGTGGAATCCACCGATGCGGAGCGTCAGGAGCGGGAAGCTCAGATGGCAGAAGTGGCTGAGCTTCAGAAGTCTTTGGAAAGCAAGCAGGACGAGTTGGATGGCCTGTATGCCGAGAACGCCGCCGCGCTGGAGGAGATTCAGGGTGCGGAAGGCGCTACGGAGAACGCCCTGGCCGCCAACGAAGAGGAACTGGCTGCCAGCGAGCAAAAGATGCAGGCTGCCATTGCCGCCCAGAAAGCAGCCGAGGAGGAAGCTCTCCGGCAGCAGCAGCTTCAACAGCAGCAGGCCGCTCAGAGTTCCGGCAGCAGCTCCGGCAGTTCCAGTGGTTCCAGCGATAGCAGCAGTTCCAGTGGAAGTTCCGATTCTTCCAGCAGCATTACATATCCCAGCGGTGGCGGCGGGGTATCGGGATTCAATCCCATTTGGCCTCTGCCCGGTGTGACTTACATTTCCGCCGGCTTTAACGGGTATCCCGGCCACAAGGGCTTGGATATTGCTGGACCGTACGGCACCCCCGTGGTGGCCGCAGCGGACGGCACCGTCATTGACGCCAACGCTACCGACTCTTGGGGCATGTCCTGGGGCTATTATGTGCTGATCTATCACAACGGCACCTACACTACCCGGTACGCTCACCTGAGCTCCGTGGCCGTTTCCAACGGCCAGTATGTGACCGCAGGTACCGTAATCGGCTATGAAGGTGCTACCGGCAACGTGACCGGGCCTCACCTGCATTTTGAGGTGTACCAGAACGGCACCCGTGTGGACCCCATGCAGTTCCTGTAATCGTTAGAAATCCAGAAAGCCTCTCGGAAAACCGGGAGGCTTTTTTGCTGCCTGTTTTTTCCAGTGTAGAAAAAACTCTCGAGAATTTGTCATTTTTGTCACTGACTTCTTTTTCCGCCCCTCCGTCTAATGGACAAAGAGACCTGAAAAGGGTGTGACGTCATGAGAAGAAGGAGAGTTCTGGAACCCCAACCGAAACGAGTGCGCTGGCTGAAACTGCTGTGTGCCTTCGCGGCGGGAATGCTGGCGGTGCTGCTGTTGGCCCTTCCCGTGCAAGCCATGTTCTGGCATGTACCCCGGAACCTGGCGCCCCTTGCTGCTGCCCCTCAGACTCAGACCCCAGCAGCTGCTGGACGCCCCTTACATCGATCAGCGGGACAAGTATCCCACAGGATGTGAAAGCGTCACAGCGGTGATGGCCCTCCAATATCTGGGGGTGGACCTGACTGTGGAGGAGTTTATCGACGGATATCTGCCCCAGGGGAATGCCCCCCACCTGGATGAATCCGGGTGCATGGTGGGAGCCAATCCCTGGAAAGCTTTTCTGGGCAGTCCCTACTCGGAAGAAGGGTGGGGGTGCTACGCCCCGGTGATCGCCCAGGCCCTGGAGGAAATCCTGGCGGACCGGGGACTGGACGAGCTGGCAGTTCTGGAGCCGGAAGGGCAATCTGTAGAAGACCTGTGTCAAGACTATGTGGATCAGGGGGTGCCAGTACTTCTCTGGGCCACCATCGACATGGAAGAACCGGTTCCCGCCAACCAGTACTATCTGGAGGATACCTGGGAATTGTTCACCTGGATTTACCCGTTGCACTGTTTGCTGCTCACGGGGGAGGATGAGGACTACTACTATTTTAACGACCCCATGGTAGGGAAAAACGTTCCCTACGAAAAGGCGGATGTGGAAACCGCCTATGAGGGCATTGGGGAACAGGCCGTGGTGGTCCTTCCCCTTTCTTGAAGGGAGATTCCATAAGAGGGCCGGGGCCAAGTTGCTCCGGCCCTCGATGTTTGGGAGAACGATCTCCGGTTGCATCCTGTCCGGGAGTAGGGTATAATCGTCACAAACAAGGGACAGGAGGAAGGAATGATGCAACCAGTAGCATGGGCCGCGGCAGGAACCGGATTTACCTGCCTGATGACCGTGTTGGGATCGTCCATGGTGTTTTTCTTCCGGAAGAAGGTCAACGCCGGAGCCCAACGAATTTTTCTGGGGTTTGCCGCCGGAGTGATGGTGGCGGCTTCCGTTTGGAGTCTGTTGATCCCCGCCATTGAGGAGGCGGAGTCCCGGGGTATGGTGGGATGGATCCCCGCAGCGGGAGGGTTTCTGCTGGGCGTGGGATTTCTCATGGCCCTGGATTCCCTGATGCCCCACCTGCACCTGGGTGCTTCGGCGCCGGAAGGCCGGTCTGCCTCCTGGAAACGGACCACCTTGCTGGTGTTGGCCGTGACCCTTCACAATATTCCCGAGGGCATGGCTGTGGGATTTTCCTTTGCCCTGGCGGCGGAACAGGGAGGGGACCCTTCCCTGTATACGGGGGCGCTGGCTTTGGCCCTGGGCATGGGAATTCAGAATTTCCCGGAAGGGGCAGCCATTTCCCTGCCACTGCGCCAAGAGGGACTTCCCTCCTGGAAAAGCTTTCTCTATGGGGGCATGTCGGGAGTGGTGGAACCGGTGTTCGGCATTTTGGCAGTGCTGGTGGCCGGAAGCATCCAACCTTTGCTGCCCTGGCTGCTGGCCTTTGCCGCTGGCGCCATGATGTATGTGGTGGTGGAGGAATTGATTCCCGAGGCTCATCTGGGAGAGCATTCCAATGTGGGCACCTTGGGTGTCATGGCAGGCTTCCTGGTGATGATGGTGCTGGACGTGGCCCTGGGATGAAACAGTTGCCTTTTGGGGCAAATGGGGGTATCATGGAGAAAAGAATCTGAAGGAGGCATATGGGATGAGCTATATTCCCACGCCGAACCAGGCCTTGGAACTGGTGCGGCAATACAATCACGAGGAGTTTCACCTGCACCACGCCAAAACCGTGGGCTGGGTGCTGGGGTATCTGAGCAAAACCCACGATCCGGGCCGGGAGGCTTACTGGCAAACTGTGGGGATCCTCCATGACATCGATTTTGAGCAGTGGCCCCAGGAGCACTGTAAAAAAGCCCAAACCCTGCTTCAGGAGCTGGATGTGGACGAGGGCGTGATCCACGGGGTGGTGAGCCACGCCTGGGGCACCTGTTCCGACGTGAAACCGGAAAGCCTGATGGAACAGTACCTGTTTGCCGCCGACGAGCTCACCGGGTTGATCGGCGCCGCGGCTTTGATGCGGCCTACAGGCTTTGAGGGAATGGAAGTCAAGTCGGTGATGAAGAAGTTTAAGGATAAGAAATTTGCCGCCGGCTGTTCCCGGGACGTGATCTCCCAGGGGGCTGAAATGCTGGGCCTGACCGTCCAGGAGCTGGTGGGGGAAGTCCTGCCCGCCATGCAGGCCATGCCGGAGAATTGGCCGGCGTAACCGCCTTTACCGCAGAGAATCAACCGCGGCAGCCAGGAACCACGAATCAGCGCGCTGCCCTCGCGAAATAAAGTTCTTTGCAAGGCTCTCTTTGCAGAAGTCCGGAAGGAAATACCCAAAACGCAGGGAAAATCAACCGCGGCAGTGAGGAACGCCGAATCAGCGCGTTGCCCTCGCGAAATAAAGTTCTTTGCAAGGCTTTCTTTCAAGAAAGCCGGAAAAAAACCGTGCAGCCTTTTTGGACTGCACGGTTTGTGTTTTTCTTGAGGTTTTTTATTCCAGTTCCAGAGCGCCAGTGTACAGCTGATAGTAGGTGCCGTGCTGGGCAATGAGCTGGTCGTGGGTGCCCCGCTCGATAATCCGGCCGTGATCCAATACCATGATGGCGTCGGAGTTTTGCACGGTGGACAACCGGTGGGCAATGACAAATACCGTCCGACCCGTCATCAGAGCATCCATGCCCTTCTGCACAATGGCCTCGGTGCGGGTGTCGATGGAGGAGGTGGCCTCGTCCAGAATCATAACCGGAGGATCCGCCACAGCGGCCCGGGCAATGGACAGCAGCTGCCGCTGGCCCTGGCTCAGGTTGGCACCGTTGCCGGACAGAGGCGTGTCGTAGCCCTGGGGCAGACGAGTGATGAAATCGTGGGCGCCGGCCAGCTTGGCGGCGGCAATGCACTCTTCATCGGTGGCGTCCAAACGGCCATAGCGGATGTTGTCCATGACCGTGCCCGTAAACAGGTTGGTATCCTGAAGCACCATGCCCAGGGACCGGCGAAGATCCGCCTTCTTGATCTTGTTGATGTTGATGCCGTCATAGCGGATCTTGCCGTCGGCAATGTCGTAGAACCGGTTGATCAGGTTGGTAATGGTGGTTTTGCCTGCGCCGGTAGAGCCTACGAAGGCAATCTTCTGGCCAGGTTTGGCGTACAGGGTGATGTTGTGCAGGACCATTTTGTCGGGATTGTAACCGAAATCCACGTCGTCCAGAACCACTTCGCCTTGAAGTTTGGTGTAGGTGACGCTGCCATCCGCCTGATGGGGATGCTTCCAGGCCCACACGTTGGTGCGTTCTTTGCATTCGGTCAGGTTGCCGTCTTTGTCTTCCTTGGCATTGACCAAAGTGACATAGCCTTCGTCGGCTTCGGGCTGTTCGTCCAGCAGATCGAAAATCCGCTTGGTGCCGGCCAAGCCCATGATCACCATGTTCAGCTGGTTGGAAACCTGGCTGATGTTGCCGGAAAACTGCTTGGTCATGTTCAGGAAGGGCACCACAATGCTGATGCTGAAGGCCAGACCGGATACGCTGATGTTGGGAGCCCCGCCCATGAGCATGGCGCCGCCTACAATGGCCACCACCACATAGAGCACGTTGCCGATGTTGTTGAGGATGGGCATGAGCATGTTGGCGTAACGGTTTGCCTGTTCCGCGTTGTGGAACAATTCGTCGTTGACCTTGTCAAAGTCTGCCTGGGCTTCCTCCTCGTGGCAGAAGACCTTGACCACTTTCTGGCCGTTCATCATCTCTTCCACGAAGCCTTCGGTGCGGCCGATGGCCTGCTGCTGCCGGATGAAGTATTTGGAAGAGTTGCCGCCCACTTTCTGGGTTACAAGCACCATGCACACCACGCCCAGGAGCACCACCAAAGTGAGCCACAGGCTGTAGTAGACCATGATGGCGAACACGGTGATGATGGTCACCGCGGAGATGATAAACTGAGGCATGCTCTGGGAGATCATCTGACGCAGGGTGTCAATGTCGTTGGTGTAGTAGCTCATCACGTCGCCGTGATTGTGGGTGTCAAAATATTTGATGGGCAAATCCTGCATGCCGTTGAACATGCGCTTGCGCATCTTGGCCAGGGAACCCTGGGTGATCACGGCCATCAGCTGGGTGTAGATAATGCCCGCCAGCAGGCTCAGGCCGTAGAAAACCGCCAGGATGATCACCAGTTTCAAGATGTGCCCGGAAACGGATGCCCAGTCTCCGGTCTGCCAGCTCTGCTCCACCGCCGCAATGATGTTCTGCATGAAGATGGAGGGGATGGAGCTGATGATGGCGTTGAAGAGAATACAGATGAGAGTGACGGGAAGCAACACCGGATAGAAGCTAAAGAGCATTTTAATCAGCCGCAGCAGGGTATCTTTCCGCTGCCCCTTGGCCAGAGGGGCGCCGCCTTTTCGTTGCATCATTGGCATTACGCTTCACCCTCCTTTGTCTGGGTTGTGGATTTATTCTGGGAATAGAACACCTCGCGGTACACTTCGCTGTTTTTCATCAACTCTTCGTGGGAGCCCATGTCGGCGATGGTGCCGTTGTCCATAATGATAATGCAGTCCGCATCCTGAACCGAGGCAACCCGCTGAGCGATGATGATCTTGGTGGTTTCGGGAATGAACTTCCGGAAGCCCTGACGGATCAACGCGTCGGTACGGGTGTCCACGGCGCTGGTGGAGTCGTCCAGGATCAGGATCTTGGGTTTCTTCAGCAGAGCCCGGGCAATGCACAGACGCTGTTTCTGGCCGCCGGACACGTTGGAGCCGCCCTGTTCGATGTAGGTGTCGTATTTCTGGGGGAACTGCTGGATGAACTCATCCGCCTGGGAGAGCCGGCAGGCCTCTTCCAGTTCTTCGTCGGTGGCGTCGGGATTGCCCCAGCGGAGGTTTTCCTTGATGGTGCCGGAAAACAGCTCGTTCTTCTGGAGCACCACGGCCACCTGGTTCCGGAGGGTTTCCAGGTCGTAGTTCCGCACGTCTACGCCGCCCACCTTGACGGTACCTTCGGTGGCGTCATACAGCCGGGGAATCAGCTGGATCAAGCTGGACTTGGAAGAACCTGTGCCTCCCAGAATGCCGATGACCGAGCCCGATTTGATATGTAGGTTGATATCGGAAAGGGCCATGCGAGAGGCCTTTTTGGAATATTTAAAGCTCACGTTGTCGAAATCGATGGAGCCGTCCTTGACTTCCATCACCGGTTTTTCCGGATTGTGGAGGGTGCTTTCTTCCTGGAGAACTTCCACAATACGTTCGGCAGATTCCAGAGACATGGTGATCATGACGAAGATCATGGAGAGCATCATCAGACTCATGAGGATCTGGAAGCTGTAGGTGAGCAGAGAGGACATCTGGCCCACATCCAGATCCATGCCCTGGCTGGTGATGACGGTGTAGGAACCGAAGGACAGCACAAACACCATGACCGCGTACACGCAGAACTGCATCAGGGGGTTGTTGATGGCCAGGATCCGTTCGGCCTTGGTGAAGTCCCGGCGCACGTCTTCCACGGCGTTGGTGAACTTTTCTTTCTCATGCTCTTCCCGCACATAGGCCTTGACCACCCGCATGCCCCGGATGTTCTCCTGAATGGAGGCGTTCAAAGCGTCGTACTTGCGGAAGACTTTCCGGAACAGGGGCATGGTTTTCCGGGTGACGAAAATCAGCCCAATGCCCAGGATGGGAATGGTCACCAAGAAGATCAGGGCCATTTTGCCGCCCATGACAAAGCCCATCACAAAGGAGAAGATCAGCATCAGGGGGCAGCGGATGGCGGTACGGATGATCATCATGTAGGCCATCTGGACATTGGTGATGTCGGTGGTCAGACGGGTCACCAGGCTGGAAACGGAAAAGCGGTCGATGTTTTCAAAGGAATACCCTTGAATCTTATAAAACATGTCCTTGCGCAGGTTGCGGGCAAAACCGCAGCTGGCGGTGGCGCAGGCGGAGCCGGCCAGGGCGCCGAAGGCCAGGGACAAAGCGGCCATCCCCACCAGGGTGCCGCCGTAGGCCAGAAGCCGGGGCATGGTGATGCCGTCCTTGATCTCGTTGACCAAATTGGCGATGATAAAGGGGATGATACATTCCATCACCACTTCGCCGGAAACAAAGACCGGCGCCAGGATGGATGGCTTTTTGTATTCCCGGATACTTTTCGCCAGAGTTTTAATCATAAAAACCCTTCCTTTCCGAAAAAATAGTACCGCTGCCCAACAAAGCCGGATACGGCCTTGCAAAAGCAAAGAACCGCCCTGCCGGCCAGAAGCCGGCCGGCGTGTTCCCGGCAGCTGTTTTCCCCTTTCCGCGCCGGGCACGGAACAGGAAAATCAAAAGAAATTTGTTAGGTATCGAACTAAATTTTAAGGCAAATTAATCCCTTTGTCAAGTGGGTTTCCGGGGAAAAATCCAGGGGGAATTTTGGGAGAATTTCGGGGAAAACCCGCGGAAAAACTGGACTTTTGGGAAGAGAAAAGGCAAACTCTGTGGAACCTTGACAAAAGAAGGGGGCCATGTTAAAATAAAACCAATATTTTTTACGGAATGAGGCCGAAACTGGGCGGGACAGCGTGCGCTGTTCCTTTTTTTCGTACTTTTTCCGGACCTTGGCGGGAGGTATGGCGATGGAAGACGCCCAAAAGACCAAGCTATTTGAATCGATGCCCATCCCACAGGCGGTAATGAAGCTGGCGGTCCCCACGGTGCTCAGTTCCCTGGTGATGGTGCTCTACAACCTGGCGGACACCTACTTTGTGGGAATGCTCAACGATGCGGTGCAAAACGCGGCGGTGACGTTGGCGGCGCCGCTGCTGCTGGCCTTCAACGCGGTGAACAATCTGTTCGGAGTGGGCAGTTCCAGCATGATGAGCCGTGCCTTGGGAAAAAAGGATTACGACACGGTGTACCGGAGCTCGGCTTTTGGGTTTTACTGTGCGGCCATTGCGGGCCTGTTGTTCTCCGTGGCCTACACGGTGTTCCAGACGCCCTTGCTCACCTTGCTGGGAGCCAATGAGGAAACTATGGCCACCACCGTGGGCTATGCCCGCTGGACGGTGACCTTCGGAGCGGTGCCCTCCATTTTAAATGTGGTGCTGGCCTACCTGGTCCGGGCAGAGGGGTCCGCCCTTCACGCCAGTATCGGCACCATGAGCGGCTGTTTCCTGAACATTATTTTGGACCCTCTGTTTATTCTGCCCCAGGGGCTGAACCTGGGAGCGGCAGGGGCTGGGCTTGCCACCTTCCTCTCCAACTGCGTGGCCTGCCTGTACTTCTTTGTGCTGCTTTACTGCAAGCGGGGGAAGACCTATGTGTGCATCCGGCCCACCATGTTTGGCTTTAAGCGCCACATTGTGCTGGGGGTGTGCACGGTGGGGATCCCCGCCTCCATTCAAAACCTGCTCAACGTGACGGGTATGAGCGTGCTCAACAACTTCACCGCCGGTTTCGGTTCCGATGCAGTGGCGGCCATGGGGATCACCCAGAAGATCAACTCCGTCACGGTGCAGATTGCTCTGGGGCTTTCCCAGGGGATCATGCCCCTGATCAGCTACAACTACGCCAGCGGCAATGTGAAACGGCTGAAAAAGGCCTTTTTCTTCACCGCCCGGATTGCGGTGGTTTTCCTGGTGTTTATGGCGGTGGTCTACTATTTGGGGGCCAACACCTGGGTCCGGTTGTTCATGCGAGATGACCAGATTGTGTCCTACGGCGCCCGTTTCCTCCGGGGTTTCTGCCTGGGGATGCCCTTTATGGTCATGGACTTCCTGGCGGTGGGCGTGTTCCAGGCCTGCGGACTTGGGAAGAATGCCTTCCTGTTTGCAGTGCTCCGGAAGGTGGTTTTGGAGATCCCCGCCCTGTTTGTGCTCAACGCCTTGTTCCCCCTGTACGGCCTGGCCTACGCCCAGTGCATCACGGAGTTTATCCTGTGCGGGGCGGCCATCATCGTGTTGACCCGGCTGTTCCGAAAGCTGGAGCGGCGGTATCAGAAAAAGGAAGGCGCTCCCGCGCCGGATCCCCGGCCGGACTTTGAGCCAGACCAGGGCTGACCTTCCCCTGAAAGTGTAAAAACTAATAAAATAAAAAAGAAATCCGGGATTTTCAAAAGCGTTTGCCGCTTCCAGAAATCCCGGATTTTGTGCGTTTTCAGTGAGCTATTTTGCAGACGTTCTTTTCCCCGGTTCGGTTTCGGTAGGGGGAGCCACCCTTTTGCCGGTTGTCCCCTGGGGAGAGTTTCTGTGGAGGGCCAGAGCCAACACCACCGCGGCCAGGGCGCCGCTGAGCTTGGCCCCAATGAGAGGTCCAAGCATGTCCAGCTCGGTGCTGGCGGTAAAGGCCATGTGAGCCGCCAGCAAGCTGGCGCCGCTGACCAGAAAGGCTCCTGCGGCAATTTTTCCCCGGCGGTCCATGTCCTTGTACAGGGAAAGGGTGGGCAGGGGGCTGACCAGTCCCATAAGCATGGCGGTGAGGCTCTGGGATTTCATGCCCAACCGTTCTCCCAGCCAGGCAAAGGGCCGGGCAAGGAGCCGCCGCACCAGTTCCGCCAGAGGCAGGCTGCCCAGGAGCACCACCCCAATGGAGGACACGGTACCCATGGCCTCTTCAATGGGCGCCATGCCGGGGAGCAGGTTCCAACCTGTCATGAATTCCACTGCCGCCAGCACAAGGCCGATGGTCACCAGCCACCGAATCCCTTCAGACAGCAGGCAAAATCCCTTGACCATCTTTTGGGGGATTTTCCACAGTCCCACCAGCAACAGCAGAGACAGAAGGAAAATGGGCAAGTTCTGGTGAAGGCAGGTGAGCACGGAAAGGCCGCAGAGAAGGCCGCCCACCACCAGACCCACGGGCATGGCCACCAGTCCCAGCATGATTCCCTGGGCAAAGAAGGGCCGGTCGTCCCGGGGGATCATTCCCATGCCCACCGGGATGGTGAACACGATGGTGCACCCGAAAATGGCCGCCACCACCAGGCCTGCGTAGCTGCCCAGCTGGGGATCCTCCGCCAGGCTCTGAGCCAGCTGATAGCCGCCCATGTCAATGGCCAGCAGGCTGCCAAACATGGCAGGGTCCACCCCCATCCACCGGTATACGGGCACAATCACCTGGCCCAGCCACTGAGACAGCACCGGAGTCAGACAGATCATGCCGGCCATGGACAGGGCCATGGAGCCCAGCAGCATAAATCCCGTTTCAAATTTATCTCCAAATCCCCACTTGTTGCCCCGCAGCCGGTCGAAGCCGCCCAATACCGCCCCGGCAGCCATGAGGATCATCAATGCCTGATTCATAGCGGGAGATCAGAAGGCCACAAAGTTCTGGCGCATGGTGTCTTCAATGGCGTCGATGGTCCGGGGGGTCATGGCGGACAAGTTTTCACAGCCTGTTTCCGTTACCAGGCAGTTATCCTCCACCCGGAACCCGATGCCCCATTCCTCGTGGTAGATGCCGATATCCACGCAGAACACCATGTTGGGGGCGATGGTCTCGGGGGTTTCCACCGCATCGTGGACGTCAAAGCCCACATGATGAGCGCCTCCGTGCCACATGTACTTTCCGATATTTTCCACCCGGTCCAGCACCCCGGCGTCTTTCAGCAGCTGGGCGCAGTACCGGTGGGATTCCCCATCCACCTCTTTCATGGCCATGCCGGGCCGGATCCGGGAGAACATGTAGTCGGAGGTCTGGAGGGCGATCTGGTAGAGCAGCCGCTGCCGGTCGTTGAACTTGCCGTTGCAGGGCCAACCCCGGGACACGTCGGTCATGAGAAAATCGTGCCAAGCGCCCACGTCGTTGAGAACCATGTCCCCATCCAGAGCCTGGCCCCGATAGGAGTAGTAGTGGATGCAGAAATTGTTTTTCCCTGCGGAGATAATGGAGGGGAATGCGGGTCCCTGGGGTCCGTACTGGCCCAACGTGTAGTCGAACACCGCCTTATATTGGTATTCGTACATGCCGGGCTTAGAGGCCTGCATCATGGCGGTGATGCCCGCGCAGGTGATCTCCTCGGCCTTGCGCATGGCCTCCAGCTCGCAGGGCTGCTTGATGGTCCGCAGCCGGCGGATCAGGGTGTTGGCGTTTTCCAGCTGGAGGAAGGGATAGTCGGAGGCCACACGCTGGAGCAGAAGGTGGGCAGGCTCGTCTCGGTCCGTAGGAGAGACCCGGTAGAGATCCAGATAGAGGTGCTGGTAATTTCCTCCGGTGGCCAGCCGGTGCAGCTCCATGGGGAAGCTTTCCACATAGGCGATATGGGAGATTCCGGACAGGTCCCCAGCCTCTCCCGGCTGGATCCGGGCCCCGTTCCACCGTTCGGCCATGGGATCGGGAGGCAGAAGGAAGATGGTTTCTTTCACCTGTCCCTGGCCGTCCTTTTGGGCCAAAAAGACCAGCTCCTTCTGATCCAGCCCGGTCAGGTAGAGAAAATTCCGGTTGGTGTAGAAGGGATAAAATTCATCGTTGGTTTTCCGGACTTCCTTGCCGGAAAACAACACCAAAAGGGAGTGATCCTTCATTTGGGCGTAGAGCCGCGCCCGGTTGCCTTGATAAAATTCTTGCTTCATGGTTCCTCCTTCTCCGCTGTTGCGGGGACAAAACACCATCTCGTAACAAAGTTGTACAGGGGACAGGTCCTCTCCCAAAGGGTGAGGAGGGGTTACAGCCCCGTGTTTTCTCCCGGCCCGGAGATCATTTCCTCCCGGCCGGGGTGCCCGCCCCCATTTCTACGGTTCGATTGTAGGACATCCCCGGCCCAAAAGCAACGGGTTTCCCCAAAAAAACCAAACTGCGCCGGTCACACCGTGTCCCGCTGGGAGAGATACTGGCGGATTTCTTCTTCCACGGCCTTGACTTCCAGCTCGAACTCCTGGGAGGAAACCCGGGTGGCCCCGCTTCCCAGAATGATCAGCTGCTCCGTGGCGTCGGAGGTGACCACCCGGGTGGTGTACTTCTTGGCAATCTCGTGAGTGGTCTTCTCGATGTACATATCCGCGGTTTCCGCCTCTTTGGTGTACACCACATACAGGTTGTGGTACTGCTCCACCTCCCGCTGGGCCCCTTTTACTTTGTAGGCGTCAAAGACCAGAATGGGCACAATCCTGCGGTAGCCTGCGTAATTGCAGAGAATGTCCATAAGCCGGTGCCGGGCTGCGTCCAAATTGTCCTGGGCCATTTTGGAAAGGCTGTCCCAGGAGAAGATCACGTTATACCCGTCTACCAGCAGATGTTCCGGTCCTTCCAGAGGAGGTCTGGACGGCCGCCGGGGAGAACGGGCTGTTTCCGGCTTTTTCACCGTTTTCATGGCCTGAAGGGGATGCCGCTTGATGGGTCCATAGGTTCGCTCGAAAATCGCCATGAGCTCCTGGTCGGAAATCATCTGTTTTCGATAGGTGTCGCCGGGCTGGGTGGACCGTTCTTCCGGCTGCTCCCGGGAAAGCCGTTCCTCCCGGGCTAACAGGCTGGGCAGATGCATCCGAGAGGGCACCTGGTCCCACCGCACCAGGACCCCGGCGCCGTGGCTGCAAAAGACGGAGTCTGCGGTGTTTTGCAGGTCTCCGTCCACGTCGTAGGCGATCTGGGCGATGACTTCCTCACTGTTGTGGCAGGGAGCGTACCCGCCAGGCAGACATTGCAGCTGACCCCGGCCCTGGGTATAGGAAGCCAGCTCCTTACTATAGCCCCGCAGCTCCGAAACAGGGGCCCGGCCCGTGATCAGGGCGGATTCCCCTTCCGTGACGGGAGGCTCGAATTGAGCGCAGAGCTTTGTCATATCCGCCAAGGCCCGTCCCACCGCCTCCTGGGGCAGGCGCAGAGAAAATTCGTACCAGGGTTCCAGCAGCACGCAGCCTCCCTGAGCCTGGGCGGTGCGCAGCCCCTGACGTACGGCCCGGTAGGTGGCCTGGCGGAAATCCCCGCCCTCGGTGTGCTTGGGATGGGCCCTGCCGGAGCAGAGGGTGATTTTCACGTCCGTCAGGGGAGACCCGGTGAGGGGACCCAGATGCTGTTTCTCCGCCAGATGGGTGAGAATCAGCCGCTGCCAGCTGGAAGCCAACTCATCCTCCCGGCATTGGGTGCCGATCTGTACTCCGCTGCCCGGCTCTCCCGGTTCCAGCAACAAGTGCACCTCTGCGTAGTGGCGCAGGGGCTCAAAGTGGCCCACGCCCTCCACCCGCAGGTTGATGGTTTCCTTATAGAGGATCCCTCCCTCGTCAAAGGACACCTTCCATCCGAACCGGCGCTGAATGAGGCTCTGGAGAATCTCCAACTGGACCTCCCCCATGAGCTGGAGAAATACCGTGGACAGCCGTTCGTCCCAGACCACCCGAAGGAGAGGGTCCTCCTGTTCCAGCTCCCGAAGCTGCCGGAGGGCTGTGTGCACGTCGCAGCCCGGGGGCAGGATAACCCGGTGGCGCATAACCGGTTCCAGGGAGGGGGGTGCCGCGTCGGGTTCAAAACCCAGGCCTTCCCCGGGGTAGCTGTCTGCCAGACCGGTGACGGCGCAGATGGTGCCAGCAGGGGCAGTGCCCAGCAGCTGAAATTTGGCCCCGGAATACAGCCGCAGCTGGTCGGCTTTGGCCTGCCACTGCTTTCTTCCGTCGGGACGGGACTGGAGGACGGTTTTTACCTTCAGCTGTCCTCCGGTGACCTTGAGCCAGGTGAGCCGCTGGCCATCCTCGGACCGGCTGATTTTAAAGATCCGGGCGCCGAAATCCTCCCGCTCCGGAGGGGCCAGGGTGAGCTGAGAGAGGCCTTCCAGCAGCTTGTCCACCCCCTGGAGTTTCAGGGCCGAACCGAAGTAGCAGGGAAAGAGCTCCCGGCGGGCGATGGCTTGGGCCAGCTGCTGGGGAGAGGGGGTGTTGCCTTCCATGACCGTTTCCAGCAGTTCCTCGTTGCAAAGGGCCACCTCCTCCAGAAATTGTTTTCCCTCCATGTCCACACAGCCGCTGTGAAACCGCCTTTGGAGCTCCTCCATTCTGGCTTTTCGGTCGGTTCCCGCCAGGTCGGTTTTATTGACAAAGAGAAACACTGGGACGCCGTGCCGCTTGAGGAGCCGCCAGAGGGCTTCCGTGTGGCTCTGGATGCCGTCGGTGCCGCTGACCACCAGAATGGCGCAGTCCATCACCTGGAGGGCCCGTTCGGCCTCGGCAGAGAAATCCACATGGCCGGGGGTGTCCAGCAGGGTCAATTCGGCCCCCGGCAGTTTGAGCACCGCCTGTTTCGAGAAAATGGTGATGCCCCGGGCCCGCTCCAGGGAGTCCGTATCCAAAAAGGCGTTTTGATGGTCTACCCGGCCCAGTTTTCTCAGGGTGCCGGAGCAGTACAGCAGCGCCTCGCTGAGGGTGGTTTTCCCTGAGTCCACATGGGCCAATATCCCAATGACAAGACGTTTCATCCCGTTCGTATCCTTCCTTATGTGTTCTTGAGAGAGTCCCGAAGGCCGCCCTCCGGGAAAAGAAAAAGGAGTCCATTCAAACGAATGAACTCCTGGTGCAGGTGACAGGACTTGAACCTGCATGAACTTGCGCTCATATGGACCTGAACCATACGCGTCTGCCAATTCCGCCACACCTGCATTTGATTCACTTGAGTCAGGCTCTCGTCCTGACGCTCAACTATTATAGCATTGAGCCTGGGAATTGTCAACGGGATTTTGAAAAATTTTTCAAAAAAAGGGAACGGGCCGGTGGGGATAGAAAAAAGAAGGGAAAAAGGGCCCGGAGAAAACTTAACAATGGGTCGAAAAGAGGCAAAGTTCCTTTACACAACTATTACTTTGTGTGTTATAATTAACGCAGATTTCAAGAGATCCTGCTTTATCCCAGAACAAAGCGCTCTTATAATACCCGATGGTTATCCAAAAAACAGGAGACGTACAGAATGATGATCCGACGTGTATTTTTTGATTTGGGCTTAACCCTGGTGGAAAGCGACGTGCCTTCCGGATATGTGGCTCATCTGGGCCAGCTGGGCAAGATCATTTCCCTGGAGGATGCCCAGAGAGCTTACCATCTGGCGAACAAGTATTTTATGCGGGAGCGCCAAGGGGCCCTGGGACAGAACAGCCCGGAGGTGCTCCGGGAATTCCTGGGCCGGGTGGCCGGGGAATTGGGAGTGCCGGAACTGGCCCAGGATTTGTTCCGCCTGACGGTGGAACACCGGCGGCCGGCTCACTGGACCGCCTTTCCCTTTACCGGGCAAGTGCTCCGAGACCTGAAAAGCCGGGGCCTGGAGGTGGGGCTCATTTCCAACTGGGATCCCTCCTGCCGGAAAGTGCTGGAGGAAAACGGTTTGACCCAGCTGCTGGATCCCATTGTCATCTCCAGCGAGGTGGGAGTGGAAAAGCCCTGCCGGCGCATCTTTGAAAAAGCCCTGGAGCTTTCCGGAGCAACTGGGGAAGAATGTTTGTATGTAGGGGATAACTACTACGACGACGGTGTGGGTGCTTCCCAGGTGGGAATGCCCTTCTGCATTCTGAACCCGCCCGGACGGCTGGGGATTGAAGAGTTGGATCTTCCCTGGTGCGTGCCCGATATCCGAGGGGTTGCGGGAGTGTTGGAAGCCCTGAACCGCCGGGCGGAACCATAGAATAAACCGTGGCATTTTTTGCCCGGGACCAAGCCTTTGATGAAGAAAGAGAATCCGAGCCATTGTGTGAAAGGAGAAAACGACCATGCAGAAACGAATCGTAAGCCTGGTGTTGGCTTTGGCCGTGCTTGTGACCGCCTTTGCCGGCTGCGGGACCCATGAAACTGAGACCTCCTCTACTTCCCAGACTTCCGACGCCAGTGCATCCACCTCCTCTCAGGGACAGACCTCCGGAGACGGGGAGGAAAAAGTGGTGCGCATCAACATCGGTTCCGAGCCTGACAGCCTGGATCCCTGGCAGTCTGCCGCCACCGATACGGATGCCATCTTCCATAACGTGTTTGAAGGCCTGTGCCTCTATGACGAGGCCGGAGAGATTATTCCCGGCCTGGCGGAGAGCTGGGACATCTCCGAGGATGGCATGACCTATACTTTCCATCTCCAGCAGGGTGTGACCTTCCACAACGGAAAGGCCTTCACCTCCGCGGACGTGCTCTATTCCTACAACGCCCTGGCAGGTCTGGATGGAAGCGATCCCCTTTCCTCTGATTACGAAATAGTGGAAAGCGTGGAGGCGCCGGACGATTACACCTTTGTGGTGCATCTGTCCGCCCCCTCTGCCTCCTTCCTGTCTGTGAATATCGATCCCATTCTGCCGGAAGGCTATGAGGATCAGGCCACCCATCCGGTGGGCACCGGCCCCTTCCAGTTTGTGGAGTACACTCCTTCCCAGCGGGTGGTGCTGGAAAAGTATGCCGACTACTACGACGAGAGCCGGATGCCCCAGATTGACCGGGCGGAGATCTATATCATGACCGACACCGCCGCGGTGGTATCCGCCCTCCAATCCGGCCAGCTGGACGTGGCCTCCATTGACGCTGACGACGCCCAGGTGCTGGAAAGCCAGTTTGACATTTACAATTCTCCCCAGAACATGGTGCAGATTTTCGCCCTGAACAACGCGGTGGCTCCCTTTGACAATCTTCAGGTTCGTCAAGCTATCAACTACTGCGTGGACAAGGATCAGATCATTCAGAGCGTGTTTGGGGGATACGCCACCAAGCTGTACACCAACTTCAGCCCTGTCATGGAGCTTTACTACAACGACCAGCTGGAAGGCTCCTACGATACGGACGTGACCAAGGCCAAGGAACTGCTGGAAGAGGCCGGATACGGAGACGGGTTCTCCTTCACCGTGAAGGTGCCCGCCAACTATCAGGCCCACATCGACACCGCCCAGATCATTGCCCAGCAGCTCCAGCAGATCGGCATCACCATGAACATTGAACCGGTGGAATGGGCCAGCTGGCTGGAAGACGTGTACGCCAACGCCAACTATGAGGCAACCATCATCGGCCTGACCGGCAAACTGGATCCCAACGCGGTGCTGGGCCGGTTCGAAAGCTCCTACGCCCGGAACTTCTATCACTTCTCCAATGAGGAGTATGACAAGCTGATTCAGGATTCCGTCACCGAGATGGACGAACAGACCCGTATTGACAATTACAAGCGCTGCCAGGAAATCCTGGTGGAGCAGGCGGTGGGCGTGTATATCTGCGACCCCAACCTGGTGGTGGCCTGCCGGAAAGACCTGAAGGGCTACACCTTCTATCCCGTAGGCTTCCTGGATTTCAGCAAGCTCTATTACGAAGAGTAACAAGGGTTGGAGAATCCCCGGAATAGGGGGGAACGCTGCAGCGCCAGGCACAACAGGGGCCGCGCCGGGCAGGCGCCCGGGCGGCCCTTCCATTTGGGAAAGCGGACCGTGGGTGCGGCCCCGCTGGGAAAGGAAAGAATCGCGTATGGCCTATTATATCCGAAAGGTGGCAGGTTTTCTCGTCACTTTGTTTCTGGTGTCCATTCTCACCTTTGCGGTGTTCCAGATTCTTCCGGGGGACCCTGCCCTGGTGATCCTGGGAGTGGACGCGGATCCGCTGCAAATTGAGCAGCTGCACCAGTCCATGGGCTTGGATAAGCCCATTCCCATCCGGTTTCTGGAATGGGTGGGGGGATTGCTTCGGGGTGATCTGGGCACTTCCTACCGGTACCACCAGCCAGTGGCGGACTTGATCGGCAACGCTTTGGGAGTCACCGTTCAGCTGGCGGTGTTTTCCCTGGTGCTCACCGCGCTGGTGGGGATCCCTGTGGGCATTTGGCTGGCCCACCACAGCAAGCGTCCCTATGCGGTGCCCGTGTCCCTGCTGTCCCAGCTGGGACTTTCTGTGCCGGCCTTCTGCTTTTCGGTGCTGCTGATCAACATCTTCTCCGTCCAGCTGGGCTGGCTTCCCTCCATGGGCTACACGCCCTTTTCCCAAGATCCGGTGGCTTGCCTGAGAAGCCTGGTGCTGCCCTCGGTGGCCATCGCCTTCGGCTCTTCCGCGGTGCTGATCCGCTATGTGAAGGTCAGCGTCACCCAGCAGGAGCGCCAGGACTATGTGAAAACCGCCCAGAGCAAAGGGGTTCCCTCCCCGAAAATTCTCCGGGGCCATGTGCTGCGCAATTCCCTGATTCCCGTTTTGACCATTTTCGGCATGATCATCACCGACGTGCTGGGAGGCAGCATCATCATTGAAAATGTGTTCTCCCTGCCGGGCATCGGCAAACTGGTGTCCACCTCCATCAACTCCCGGGATCTTCCCCTGATCCAGGGATTGGTGCTGTATCTGGCCATCATTGTGGTGGTGTGCAACTTCCTGGTGGACCTGCTCTATTCCGTGGTGGATCCCCGGATCCGGCTGAAATAAGAGAGGGGGAAATTGGATTTGCGTGTCAGTACCGTATTTAAGAAATGCCTTGGCAACAAAAATTTTATCATCGGCGCGGCCATGATCGCCCTGATGGTGCTCATCATGGTGGTGGGCTTTTTCTACATGCCCTACGATCCCAACGCCATGGACACCGAGCATTCCCTGGAATTCTTCTCCGGGGAGCACCTGTTGGGCACTGATCAGTTTGGCCGGGATATTTTGAGCCGCATTATGGAAGGAACCCGGGTTTCCTTCCTGGTGGGGGCCTTGACTGTGGCCTTCGGGCTGGTGGTGGGAGGCCTGGTGGGAGCCTTGGCCGGCTACTACGGCGGGAAAATCGACGAGGTGATCATGAAGCTCATCGATACCCAGATGGCGTTCCCCGGCATTCTGCTGGCCCTGATGCTCATCGCCGTGTTCGGAAACAGCCTGCAAAACCTGATTTTGGCCCTGGGGGTCATGTCCATTCCCCGGTTTGCCAGAATCACCCGCAGCGGCTTTATCAAATACCGGGACGCGGAGTTTATCAAGGCTGCCCGGTCCCGGGGAGCCGGGGACGGACTGATCATCTTCCGTCATATCCTGCCCAACATCGTACCGGAATTGATCGTCACCAGCTCCCTGGGATTTGCCGGGGCGGTGATGAGCGAGGCGGGACTTTCCTACCTGGGTTTGGGCATCCAGCCGCCCACCCCCAGCTTCGGAAAAATGCTCAGCGAGGCCCAGGGGGAAATTCTCCAGGCGGGCTGGTATGTGCTGGTTCCCGCCGCGGCCATCACTCTGCTGGTGATGGGATTCAATCTCATCGGCGACGCCCTTCAGGAGGTGACCCAACATGGCAGATAAAACGCCTGTGCTTTCCATTGAGAGCTTGACTGTGGATTTCCAGTTGAACAAAACCTGTCATGCGGTCCAGGACGCCAGTGTGCGGGTGGAGCCCGGAGAGATGGTGGCTTTGGTGGGGGAATCGGGCTGCGGCAAGACCATGACCGCCCTGACCGCCATTGGCCTGCAGCCGGGAAACGCCAGCATTCCCCAGGGAAAGATCCTCTTTGACGGGTCGGAGCTTCGGGGGCTCACCCAGGACCAGTGGAACCAATACCGGGGCCGGAATATCGCCATGATCTTCCAGGAACCTATGACCGCTCTGAATCCCCTGATGAAGGTGGGCAAGCAGATTGCCGAAAACGCCCGGATTCATGGGGCCGACAAGGAGGAAGCCCGGACCAGGGCCCTCCAGGTGATGAAACAGGTGGGCCTGCCGGACGTGGAGCGGATCTACAACGAATATCCCCACCGGCTGTCCGGAGGCATGCGCCAGCGGGTGATGATTGCCATGGCCCTGGTGAACCAGCCGGAGCTGCTCATTGCCGACGAACCCACCACCGCCCTGGACGTGACCATCCAGGCCCAGATCATGGAGCTGATCCGGAAGATGAACCGGGAAATGGGCACGGCGGTGCTGCTGATCTCCCACGACCTGGGGGTGATCCGCCGGATGTGCAGCCGGGTGTATATCATGTACGCAGGACGGGTGGTGGAAAGCGGCGCCACCCAGGAGGTGCTGGCCCATCCCCTGCACCCCTACACCAAGGGGCTGATCGCCTCCATTCCCTCCCTGGAAAAGCGGGGTCAACGGCTTTCCTCCATTCCGGGCGCGGTGCCTGCCCTGGAGGACCGGCCCGAACAGGGCTGCCCCTTCTACAACCGGTGCAGCCGGCGGCGGGAGATTTGCCATCAGGAGACGCCGCCGGTGGTGTCCCATAAGGGCCATATGGCCATGTGCGTGGATGCGAAGGAGGAATTGGGACTGTGAGCGCAACAGAGAGACAAGCCCCCTTGCTGGAAATTCAGGGGCTTACCAAGGAATTCCGCCAGGGCAAGGACAGGATCCTGGCAGTACACGCCCTGGATCTGGACATCCGGAAGGGGGAGGTGTTCGGTCTGGTGGGGGAATCGGGCTGCGGTAAATCCACCTTGGGCCAGATGCTGGTGCGTCTTCTGGAACCTACCTCCGGCCAGGTGCTGTTCCACGGCCAGGACGTGACCCATCCCAGCCGTGGGGAGCGGAAGGAACTGTGCCGGAAGATGCAGATTGTCTTCCAGGATCCCTACTCCTCCATCGATCCCAACAAGACCATCGGCTGGCTGGTGGAGGAACCCTTAAAGATTCACGGCATCGGCAAGACCCGGCAGGAACGGGACGAAAAGGTGAGCCAGGTGCTCCGGGCCGTGGGCCTGGACGACAGCTACCGGACCCGGTGGCCCAACGAGCTGTCCGGGGGCCAGCGGCAGCGGGTGGCCATTGCCATCGCTCTCATTCTGGACCCGGAGTTCATGGTCTGCGACGAGCCTGTGTCGGCCCTGGATGTTTCGGTCCAGGCTCAGGTGCTGAACCTGCTGCTGGACCTGCGGAAGAGCTATGGCCTGACCTACCTGTTTATCTCCCACGATTTAAACGTGGTTTCCTATATGTCCGACCGGATTGGGGTCATGTACCTGGGCAATCTGGTGGAGCTGGGGGACGGAGATACGCTGTCCCGGAACCCTCTCCACCCCTATACGGAAGCCCTGTTCTCCGCCTCCATGGAGGGGGAGGGAGAGAGGATTATCCTATCCGGGGATCTGCCCAGCCCCGCCCATCCTCCGGTGGGCTGCCCCTTCCACACCCGGTGCTTTGCCTGCACTGACCGGTGCAAGCTGGAAAAACCCAGGCTCCGGGAATTTGAGGGAGGCAGGTTCTGCGCCTGCCACCGGGTGGAAGAGCGCACCGGTTTGCGGCCGGTGGAAGAACTGAGCTTTGCGGAAAAGGAGAATGCCCGATGAAAGTAGTTCTGTTGTCCGACCTCCATGTGGATATCAACCGGGAGTACCCTGTGGTAAAGGATTTTTCCCAGTTTGTGAAAGATCAGGGAGCCCATCTGGCGGTGATTGCCGGGGACGTCAGCGAAAAGCAGCAGGAAACCCTGGACGCCCTGGAGGAGATCCAGCAGCAGTCCGGGGCCCGGGTGCTGTTTGTGCCGGGGAACCACGACCTGTGGGCACCCAAAGACCAGCCGGACCTGACCCCTGCCCTTTATGACCGGTACTGCCAGGACGAGCACTGTTTGTGCGGCCGGGACGCGGTATTGGGGGACTGGGTGTTTCTGGGGGATGTGGGCTGGTATGACTATTCCTTTGGCAGCGGCCGGTACAGTCTGGAGGAATTTGAGAAAATGTCTCTGGCGGGGCGGACCTGGCAGGACTCCCTGCGCAATGTGTGGACCCGGGACAACCTGGGGCGGAGTCAGTGGATGCTTTCCCGGCTGGAAGCCCGGATGGCGGCCTATCCGGGAAAGCGGTTGGCGGTGGTCCCCCACATGCTGCCGGTGAAGGACTTTACCGTGCCTGCGGAGCAGGGAAACTGGTCCTACTTCAACGCCTTTCTGGGCACCCGAAAGCTGGGGGAACTGTATCGCCGGTATCCGGTGGAGCTGGCGGTGTGCGGCCACGTCCACTATCGGAGAAGCTTTGACCGGGACGGCATCCATTGGGCCTGCCGGTGCCTGAATTACCACACCGAATGGCGGCCCCAGGACGGGGAAACCTGCCGGGAGCAAATCGAAAAAGCCGCGGAGGTGCTGGAACTGTGAGTCTCTTTTTTCTGGCGGACACCCATTTTGGGGACGAAAACATCCTCCGGTACGAAAACCGTCCCTTTGCTTCTGTGGAGGAAATGGAC
>UQQZ01000012.1 GCA_900543305.1 uncultured Oscillospiraceae bacterium | reverse complement strand
TGGAGGGAAAGAGTTGACAGGAATCGACCCATGGTTTAAACTTAAAGTATAGTTTAAAAGGGAGGGAACGAAATGGAAGGCTACAGCATATCTCAAGCGGCCAGCCAGTTCGGGGTGGAACCCCACACCCTGCGGTTTTATGAGAAGGAGGGAATCCTCCATCCGGAGCGGACCAAAAACGGCATTCGGGTGTACACGGAGGAGAACATGGCCCAGCTGGAAATGGCCATGTGTTTGAAAAGCACCGGTATGCCCTTAAAGGACATCAAGCGGTATTTTGACCTGGTGGCCCAAGGGGATTCCACCTTGGAGGAACGGCTGCGGATTTTCACCCAGCATCGGGCCAGAGTCCTGGAGGAAATCGAAACTCTGAAAAAGCACCTGAGCAAGATCGACTGTAAAATCGCCCATCTTTCCACCAATCAACCGGCGGATTGTGAAAAAAATTGCTAGGAGAGGATGTTGTCACATGGCAAGAAAATTCGTGTGCACCCGGACGGAACCGGTGGTGCAGACTAAGGCGGGGAAGCTGCGGGGCTTTCAGCTGGATACCACCTACATTTTCCAGGGAATCCACTACGCGGAGGCGGACCGGTTCCAGATGCCCCGGCCTGTGGAGCCCTGGGAGGGAGTGAAGGACGCTTTGTCCTACGGGTTTGTGTGTCCCCTGATGCAGCAGGAAACCCCCAACGGGGAAGTGATGGTGCCCCACCGGTATTGGCCCATGGACGAGCACTGCCAGAACCTGAACATCTGGACCCAGAGTCTGGATCCCCAGGCCAAAAAGCCAGTGCTGGTGTGGCTCCACGGAGGTGGGTTCTTTGCAGGATCCTCCATTGAGCAGCAGGCCTATGACGGGGAAAATATGAGCCGGTTTGGGGACGTGGTAGTGGTTTCTCTGAACCACCGGTTGAATCTGTTGGGGTACCTGGATCTGGAGCCCTTTGGGGAGAAGTATCGGAATTCCTGCAACGCAGGCAACGCGGACATGGTAGCCGCTCTTCGGTGGATTCACGAGAACATTGCCCAATTCGGCGGGGATCCGGAAAACGTGACCCTCTTCGGTCAGTCTGGTGGCGGCATGAAGGTGTGGACCCTGATGCAGACTCCGGAAGCCGATGGCCTGTTCCAGAAGGGGATCGTCCAAAGCGGACTGATTGACGGATTTGTAGAGGAGGCCGCCCCTGACGGCCGGAAGGTGGTCACCGCCATGCTGGAGTATCTGGGGCTGACGGTAGAGGATGTGGAACAGCTGGAAACCCTGCCCTATGCCCGGCTGGCGGAAGCCTACCAGGCGGTGACCCCAGCCCTGGAGCGGGAAGGGGTTTATGTGGGCGGCACGCCGGCTCCCAACGATTTCTATGTGGGAGATCCCAGACAGGTGGGCTTCACGGACCACGCCAAAACCATTCCGTTGATGGTGGGCACCGTGTTTGGGGAATTTGCCTTTGCTCCGGGAGTGGCCAACAAGTACCAGTTGTCCCAGGAGGAGAAGGTGGACATGATCCGGGCCAAGTACGGGGAAGCGGCGGATCGGTTGATTCCCCTGTTCCAAAAGGCTTGGCCAGAAAAGGATTTGTGCGATCTGTTGGTGGTGGATTCTCTGTTCCGGTTCCCCACCCAGGACTTTATCCAGAAAAAGGCGGCCTGTCCAGAAAGCAAGACCTTCTCCTATGTGTTCGCCTATGAATTCCCCTTTGATGGGGGCAAACCGGCCTGGCACTGCTCGGAGATCCCCTTTGTGTTCCACAATTCCGACAAGGTGCCCGTGTGCAACGAGCCGGGAGTGTCCGACCTGTTGGAGGAGCGGGTGTTTGGAGCGTGGATTGCCTTTGCCCGGCAAGGGGATCCCAGTCATCCGGCCCTGCCCCAGTGGCCTGCCTGTACCCCGGGCAAAGAGCAGGTGATGATTTTCGACAAGACCTGCCAGGTGCGGGAGAATTTTGACTGGGAGCTGGTGGCGGTTCTTCGTCAGGTGTCCGCTCCCTGGGGAACGAAACAATCTGACGAACCCATTCAGCACTGAGTCCGGGGGCGCTTATACGGCGGCCCCAATCGAGAAAGAAGTCAACCATAAAAAAACCGGCCCTCAAAAGGAGCGAAGGTGCTCCCCTTGGGGACCGGTTTTTGTCATTCTGTTATGATGCAATAGACCCTTTTTTTCGGTCAATCTGCGAAGGAAGCCCGATACAGTTGGGCGTAGACGCCCCCTTGGGCCATCAGGCTTTCGTGGGTGCCTTCCTCGCAGATTCCCCGTTCATCCAGCACCAGGATCCGGGGGGCGTTCTGGATGGTGGAAAGCCGGTGGGCAATGACCAGGGTGGTGCGGTGCCGGGTCAGATCCTCCAGGGAACGTTGGACCACCTGCTCGCTGTGGGAATCCAAGGCGCTGGTGGCCTCATCCAAAATCAGGATGGGGGGATCTTTCAGAAAAGCCCGGGCAATGGACAACCGCTGCTGCTGGCCGCCGGAGAGCTTCACCCCTCGTGGACCGATATCCGTCTGGTACCCCTGGGGCAGTTTCCGAATAAACTCGTCGGCTCCCGCCTGACGGGCAGCCTCCTGGATCTCCTCTAGGGAGGCATCGGGTTTCCCATAGGCTATATTTTCTGCCACGGAACCGGAAAACAGGGCCACATCCTGCTGGACCATGCCCACGTTTTCCCGAAGAGAACGGAGGGTGACCTCCTTGACCGGCACCCCGTCAATGGTGATCTCCCCGGACTCCACATCGTAAAACCGGGGAATCAGAGAGCAGAGAGTGGTTTTTCCGGCGCCGGAAGCCCCAACCAGGGCCACGGTTTCTCCGGCGTGAAGAGTCAGGTTCAGATCCCGGAACACGGCATCTCCTTCCCCGTACCGAAAATCCACATGGGAAAACCGAATCTCTCCCCGGACTCGGGACAGTTCCCGGGCTTGGGGAGCTTCGGTGATTTCGGGCCGTGTTTCCAGGATTTCCTCATACCGCCGGAAAGCGGTGCGGCCCTCCTGAATCAGCCGGGATGTGTTCACCAGGCTTTGGATGGGCTGGGTAAAGTAGCTCACATACAGCAGAAAGACCACCAGGTCCGACAGGCTCAGGGAGCCCGCTGCCATGGAGAGTCCTCCGAAAACCACCACCGCAATGGGGATCAGACTGGCAAAGGCGTCCATTCCACCGAAGCACAGAGCCTCGCCCCGGTAACCCGCCTTCCGGCTTTTGAGGAATTTCTCGTTGAGAAGACGGAATTTCCTTTCTTCCCGATCCTCTCCGGCAAAGGATTGGACCATGCGGATGGAGGAGAGGGAATCCTCTGCTTGGGCGTTGATCTCTCCCAAATCTTCCCGGCTCTGCCGGAGGGCTGCGGCCATTTTCTTGTTGAAGTACAGGGTGTACCCCAGCATGAAGGGCAGGAAACAGAGAATCACCAGGGTCATCTGCCAATGGATGTTCCAGAGGATCAGGGACGCCCCCAGAAATTTGATGGAGTTGACCAGCACATCCTCTGGCACATGGTGAAAGAATTCCGCCAAGGCCAGGGAGTCGTTGGTGATCCGGGACATGAGATCCCCTACCGGGTGATCGTCGTAGTAGGAAAAGGACAGACGTTCACAGTGGCGAAAGAGCTTCGCCCGCATGTCCCGTTCCATACAGGCGCCCATGGCGTGGCCCCGGTAATCCATAAAGTAGCTGCAATAGGCCTGGATCAGCACCAGAACTAGGAGCCCTGTGCCCACCCGGAGAATTTTCCCCGGCGCGGCGGACAAATCCCCGGTGAGCACCTGGTCGGTAATGTATCCCGCGCCCAGAGGCAAAAGCAGGCCGATGGCCGCGGCAATCAGGGAGCAGGAAAGGTCTGCGGCGAACAACCCCTTGTAGGGCTTGTAAAAGGAAATCAATTTTTTTAGATTGGTAAGCAAACAAAGTCCTCCTTGATGAGGGAGGGAACTTTTTTAAACGCTGTCCCTCCCGGAAATGTGATTTCTCTTGGACAGGTTGCTTTTTTTCATACGGTATCATCCTTTCCTTTGTCGAAGCGTTTCGCCTCACTTTAGCACATTCCAGGAAGAAAGACAAGAGGGAATTCCTTTGGTTACCCAACGTTTTCCCGTTCCAGCCTCAGCAGGAACTCTTTTGCGGCAAGGCCTCCTCCATAACCGGTGAGAGTTCCATGGGCTCCCACCACCCGGTGACAGGGAATCACAATGGAGATGGGGTTCCGATGGTTGGCCATACCCACTGCCCGGCAAGCCTTGGGCGAACCAATCTGACGGGCGATTTCCCCGTAGGACCTGGTTTCTCCGTAGGGAATGGTGCAAAGGGCTCCCCATCCCTGCCGCTGAAAGGCGGTGCCCCGAGGAGAGAGGGGCAGGGAAAATTCCCGGCGCTGCCCGGCAAAGTATTCCTCCAGCTGCCGGGCAGCCTCTTGCAGCAGGGAAGTGTTTTTCAGACTTCCATCCTCAGGGGTCAGGGAGCCGAAGAGGAGTCCGGTCAGGGAGCCCTCTTCCTCCACCAAGGTCAATATTCCCACCGGGGAGGTCAGATGTTGATAGGCTTTCATAGTGTCCCGTCCTTTCCCGTTTCTCTTCTTTCAGTATACCGGAGGGAAGGAAATTTGCAAAGGCTTTCCTTGCGGCGGAGAGAAAAAGGGCCTATAATGGGGAAAACACACCGGGAGGAAGCTTATGTTTTACGCCGATTTGCACGTTCATTCTCACTATGCCATGGCCACCAGTCGGGATTGCGATCTGCCCCATCTGGACCTGTGGGGACGGAAAAAGGGAATTGCTCTGTTGGGAACCGGAGACTTTACCCATCCGGCCTGGCGGCAGGAGATGAAGGAGCAGCTGGAACCGGCGGAAGAGGGCCTTTACCGTCTGCGGGAGGAATTTCGTCTTCCTTGGGAAGGGGCTGGAGAACAGGTATCCCCCCGGTTCATGATTTCCGGAGAGATCAGCTCCATTTACAAGCAGGGAGGAAAAACCCGGAAAATTCACAATGTGATCCTGCTGCCCAGCCTGGAAGCGGGGGAGAAGGTTTCCCGGGAACTGGAAAAGGTGGGGAACCTCCATTCCGACGGCCGCCCCATTTTGGGACTTTCCGCCCGGGATCTGCTGGAGCTGACTTTGGAGGCCTGCCCCCAAGCCATGCTGATTCCCGCCCACATCTGGACGCCCCATTTTTCTCTGCTGGGGGCTTTTTCGGGATTTGACTCGGTGGAGGAGTGCTTTGGGGATTTGTCAGGGCACATCCACGCCTTGGAGACAGGGCTTTCCTCAGATCCTCCCATGAACGGCCAAGTGTCCCGTCTGGATAAATATCAGCTGGTGTCCCATTCCGACGCCCATTCGCCCCGGAAGCTGGGACGGGAGGCAGATGTGCTGGAGACAGAGTGCTCCTATCCGGCGGTAAAACGAGCCCTGGAAACCGGGGATGGCCTGTGGGGGACGGTGGAGTTTTTCCCTCAGGAGGGAAAGTATCATTTGGACGGCCACCGGAACTGCGGGGTTCGGCTGTATCCCGGGGAGACCAATCATCTGGGAGGCGTCTGCCCTGTGTGCGGCCGGCGGCTGACCGTAGGGGTCCAGCACCGGGTGGAGGATTTGGCGGACCGTCCCCAGGGGGAGACGACCAGAAAGCCCTTTGTCCGGTGGATTCCCTTGCCGGAGCTGTTGGCAGCCTGTCTGGGTCGGGGAGAACAGACAAAAGGGGTACAGGGGCTCTATGAAAAACTCCTGGGGGACTTGGGTTCGGAATTTTCCATTTTGGGGGAAGTGCCTCTGGAAGCGGTGACCCGGGAAGGGGGAGAGCAGGTGGCCCGTGCCGTCCGGTGCCTGCGGGAAGGGACAGTCCGCTGGGAACCCGGTTACGACGGGGTGTTCGGTTCCTTCCAGCTGGTATAAATGGGCAAAAAAAGAAGAGACCGCCTGACTGCGGTCCCTTCCAGAGAGGAAGAATGAAGCTACATGAAATTCTGGCTTTAGTTGGCCTTGCTCAAGGGCCTTACCCTGTGCCATGGTCATAGAATACCCGGTTTCTATGTCCAGAAAATGAACACAGGGAAAACACTTTTTGAAGATTACTCTTTCACAACCAGATCCTGTTCTTCCGGGTGCTTTTCGAACCAGGTTACCGCATAGCTGCAGGTGAGCTTTGTCTTTTTTCCCTGGGCCCGAATCTGGTCCGCAGCGGCCCGGAGCAGCTGACTGGCCACCCCTTGGCCCCGGAGACTTTCATCCACGAAGGTGTGGTTGATATCCGCCACTCCATCGGGTCCTGTGGGGAAGGTGACCTCAGCCAAGACTTTGCCGTCTTCTCCCAAGGCGAAAATTCGCCCTTCACTTGTTTGGAAATCCATAAAAAACACTCCTTTCCCGAGATACCTATTAGGCTACCCTATTTTGGAGAAAAAGTCAAAGTCAATTGCAAGAATCTTTCGATCCTGGTACAATAAAGTGCAGAATTTTGCGCTAGAAAGGATGTGCGTCCCATGAAATGGATGATCGCTTCGGATATTCACGGTTCCGCTCTGTATTGTGAAAAGATGCTGCTGGCCTTTCGCCGGGAGGCGGCGGACCGGTTGCTGCTGCTGGGGGACCTGCTGTACCACGGACCCCGCAACGATTTGCCGGAGGCATACGCTCCCAAGGAGGTCATTGCCCAGCTCAGCGGGATGAAAGATCGGGTGTTCTGTGTGCGGGGCAACTGTGAGGCGGAGGTGGACCAGATGGTCCTGCCCTTCCCGGTGCTGGCTGACTACTGTCTGCTGGAGCAAAAGGGCCATGTGATCTTTGCCACCCACGGCCACCACTACAATCTCCAAACCCCGCCTGCCCTGCAGCCGGGAGACGTGCTCCTCCATGGGCACACCCATGTGCCGGCCAAGGACGATTCCCTGGGTTTCTGGTACTTAAATCCCGGTTCCGTTTCTCTGCCCAAGGAAAACAGCCCCCACAGCTACATGACCCTGGAAGATGGCCTGTTCCTGTGGAAAGACCTGGAAGGGGTAGAGTATCAGCGTCTGGTCCTGTAAAGGGAAAATAAAAGAAGCCTCTGCAGCGGCAGGGGCTTCGTTTCGTTTCAGGGTTTGGGTTACAGTTTGGAATAGCCGTAGCTGTTGACCAGGGCATCCACCTTGACCTTCTGCTTGCACAGAGGGCAGTCGTGGTTGGGATAGGTGGCATAGCCAGGGATATCTTCGGAGGTGAACACGGACTGAATTTCCATGCCTTCCACCTGCTTCTGAGCACTGAAGATGGCGCAGACGCCGGCAGTGGTGCCGCCATAGTACTGGACGCACTCCATAGCCTTGCGGACGCTGATGCCGGTGGTCACGGAAGCGGTGAGAATAAGCACATGCTTATCCCGGATCATGGGCTGCAGGTTGTCCCGGAAGATCAGCTGGCTGGTGGCGTCATATTCCGGTGTGACCACATAGATGGTCTGATGGGCGTTGATGGACACAAAGCCGGCCCGGCTCAGTTCCTGGGCCAGATAAGCGCCGATGATCTGGGTGCCATCCAGACAGAGAATGGTGTCCACAATGGTGGTGGCCATATAGTGATGTACCAGAGCCTGGGCAGCCAATTCCGCTTCGCTCTGACGGGTTTTCAAGGTAGTCATGTCCAGATAGCAGTTGATGTGGGAATGGTTGGTGGCAAAATGTCCCTGGATGAGCTTCAGAGGCACATTGGACCCTTGGGACAAAATCTTCATGCTGCGATTTTCCATAAAATCAAACCTCCCTGCCGCCACCTTGTTTGAAACAGGAGGAAGCGGTATTTTTATTGATTATAACAAAAACCACTGTAAAACTCAAGATGGTAACGCTATTTTTTTAGGATTTTATCCTAATATTCTTTCCAAAAATCGACAAAAACAGGTGGGAAAGACGGAGAAATTAGGTTCCGCCCCAAGGGGCCTGATTGACAAGGTTAAATGCTTCATGATAAACTATTAGTACCGATAAAGTTTATTGGGAGGAGGCGTTTTTTATGAAAAGCTGGAAAAAGGTGCTGTTGATCGGCGGAATTGCCGGCGTGGCGGAGTTGGTCATTGCCGGAGTGCTGGGAAGCCGGTGGGAGGGCAGCGGATTTACGGATGTGGCCTTTGTGCTGGGGCTGCTCACGTTCCTGGTGGGCCTTTTGGGCCTGTTCCGGGTGGGAAGGCTTCGGACCGGTGGGGCGGTCAACCCTGGAAACGCCAACGCCCAGGCAGCCTTCGCCGCCCAGGTGACTTTTGAAGAGCAGAAACTGCTCTCTAAAGCAAAACAGCGTGCTTCTTTTCTCAATGCAAACGCCGTTGCCATTTTGCTGGCAGGGGTGATCACCTTGGTGGGATTTGGCGTGAGCCTGCTCTTCTGACCGAAAAAACAAAAACCCCGGTTTCGTAAAACCGGGGCATCACCACCCGTCTCAGCTTGGCCTACGGCCCGGTTGAGGCGGTTTTTTCTTACAGGGTAGATTCTCTCATCCCCAGCCATTTCTCAGGGGAAAGTTTCCCGATGGCGGCCAGGGCGCTGATGGCTGCCCCAAAGGCGGCCTCCTCCTGGTTTTCCACCAGTTCCAGAGGCATATGGAACCGATGGGCCAGGATGGTTTGCAGGAACGCATTTTGCCGGACCCCGTTGCCCGAGGCCACCAACAGGCTTCGGGAAACGCCCAGTTCCCGGTGCATAGTCTCATACAGTTGGTACAGTTCCTGGGCCATGCCGGACAGCACCCCGCGGATCAGCTGGGCAGGGTGAAAATTTTCCCTGCGGATCCCCTGAATGGACCCGGCTTCCCGGGGATTTTCCCGGGTGCCTGAGAAGGTGGTCCGCACCTGCCAGGGGGAAGAGAGATCCTCTTGGGCTTCCAGGAGAGATTGCATCACGGCGTATTGGGGTACGTCCGGCGCCCCTGCCGCCACAGCGTACTCCCGGAAAAAGCCCTCCAAAGCGGCATAGGCGGCGCCGCCGCACAGGGTGGCTCCTACCAGCAGTACCGTGTTTCCCAGAAAAGGCCGGGCTTCCAGGCCCGGCAGATCCACAAATCGGGGGAAAAGCACGGAAATCTGTGCCCCTGTCCCCACGTTGACCAGGAGGGTGTCCTCCGCCTGGCGTACAGATCCGAAAAAGCTGGCCTGGTTGTCTCCTAAGGACACACTGACAGGAATCCCCCGGAATTCTCCCAAGAGCTTCAATTCTCCAGTGACCTCCGGGAAAAAGGAGGGATCCATCCCCCAGGGCCGGACCAGATCTTCCCGAAACGTAAGTGTTTCTCCCTGAAACAGCCCCAAGCTGGCAGCCTGGCTTCCATGGAGCAAGGGTCGGGTCCGCCCGGTGAGCGCCATGCCCAGGTAGTCGGCAATGGTGCAGAAACTGACAGCCTGAGGGGGCACCAGGCCTTTTTTCAGCAGATACAGGTGAGTGATCACTCCGTATCCGGAAGCGGCCTTGATCCCCTGTTGTTCCCGGAGAAGCTGGCATACGCTTTTGCCTTCAAAATCGGGCAGATCCCCTCTGCCGTCCTGCCAGGTATACAGGGGGCTGACCCCGCGGCCCTGTTCATCCACATAGACGATGCCGTGCATCTGACCTGTCAGGCCAATGGACCCGATATCCGTTTCTTCTGCCAGGAGTTCTTCCAGGGCTGTCTTCGCCCGATGGACGATCCGGTCCGGATCCTGCACCCGTTCCCAGGGATGGTCTGTCGCAAGGAAGCCGTCATTGGGCAACGTGAGTTTCCGCCACACCCGAGGGCCGGAGTCCTCCACCACATTGATGCTGATGGTGGTGGTTCCCAGGTCGATGCCGATGCTTTTCATATGGTTTTCCTTCTTTCTTTTTGGTTAAGGTCCCCAAAGTCTTCGCGGCCCTTCGCCGGCCTGGACATGAGGCTAGGGTGGGGGTTGGGAATATGGTTTCTCGGGAAAAAGCAGCGAAATTTTTCAAGTTCGGGGAAATTCTATCTGTTCCACCAGCAGTTCTCCGGTTTCAACTTGCAGTTTTACCCTGCAGCGGTGGCCGGGAATCATAGGCAGCAAGGGAATTCCCTTTAAAGCAGCCCCTTTCTCCCAGCGGAACTCCTGGATGGTTTCGCCCACGGTCACCAGGCAGAGCGTGTCCTCCAGGGCTGTACCGGTCAGCCGGGGAGCCTTTGGCGTTACCACCTGGTTGACGGAATAGCACACAAACTCTCCGGGGCGCAGATCCACCAGCAGATGTTCCAAACCGGAAATGGGCTTGTCGAAAATATGGGGGATCGGGGAGCCCTCTTTGCGGACCATCTTGATCTGATCCTCTGCCCGGTAGGCGTATACATTGCCTTCCCGCCAGGTTCCCCTATAAGAGACCCCCTGACCGCCCCAACTGTCGTACCCTGCACCGGGCAAGGTGATCCCTTGGCGGCGCAGGGTGCTGTCTGCCATGCCGGGGATCGCCTGACAATGTTCGTACCGGCTGTTTTCTATCCAAGCATCCAGCAGCTTTTGGGATTCCTCATAGGAAGGCCGGGGGCCGCCCTGGTCGATATACCGTGCAATTTTTTCCCAGCCCTCCGGCATGGGGTAGGAAAGCAGCCCATTGTCGGCGTTGCCCTTTTCGTCCCGCATATATTTCCAGCAGAAAACGTTAAATCCCACTCCATATTCCGCCACCATATCGTAAAACACAGCCATATCCGCAGGTTTGCCGCGTCCTTCGCCGATCCATACCGGTACGTTCAGCCGGCGGGAAGGTTCCAGGTACTGATAGAAATCCGACATTTGGGGATTGAACCAATACAGGTGAACCGAGTATGCCCAGTTGTCATATTCCGGGTCGAATCCCTGGTCAAAAAAGGCCATGTCGTGGGCAAAGGCCGGGGGCTCCAAGATGAACATGTGTTTCTGGTCGATCTTGCGGATTCGGTGGATGGTTTCCTGGTAGAAGCGGCGGAGTTCGCCGCTCATGCCCCGGAGACTGGGCGGGGATACGGGTTCGTTAAGCAGTTCATAGGCGCCTACAATCCAGCGGTCCTTGTACCGGCGGGCGAATTCCTCCCACAGAAGGATGGTCCGTTGGAAGCTTTCCGGCTCGGTGAACATGTGGGGCTGATTGTCGATACCGTTGTCACAGGAGACACCGGATTGGCCTCCCGGCGCGGCGTGAAGGTCCAAAATGGCGTAGATCCGGTACTGTTCACACCAGTCCAGAACTTGGTCCAGCATGGCGAAGGTGTCCTCGTTAAACTGGATGCCTGGTTCCTCGTACAGAAAAGCGTTGCCGTCCAATACCAGACGCAGGGAATTGTACCCCATTTCGGCCATGGCACGGATGTCCCTTTCGCCCAGATAGGCCCGGTACCACCGCTGCCAGAAGGAGTTGGCATATTGGGTGCCCGCCAGCTCCCGGATACCGTAAGCCATGGTGCGCTGACGGTCGAACCGGATATTGTTGACCAGGCCTCCGCCCATATCCGTAAAACCGTACATGCCGGGAATTCCGTCCACCATATAGCCTTCCGGGTTCATCCAGTTGCCGGCCGCCCATCCCTGTAAGACAATGGGTTCTTCCCGGCCATTGACCATCCATCTGCCCTTTGTGTGCAGGTATCCCTCTACTTGTGCATGGTTTGCCATTCCATCAATCCTCCTGTTCTTTTCAAGGCTTTCTTCCTGTATCACGGTTGTGTCCGGTTTGCAACACTCCTCGGAACGTGGGAGAACTACAGGTTGCAGCCAGGGTCCGCCTTTGTCTATTCCGCTATTTTTCTCATCGAGTATAGCAAATTTTTATACAATTGTAAACAGTTTCTACCAGTCTGAGGTCTTGGTACTCACAACGATCTTCAGAGGCAGGGTTCTCAGACCCTTAACAAACTGGTTCCAGGTACTTCCCACAAAACGGCGTTCTAAAATGAAAACCGTGAAAGCCCTGTGCGCGCTGGGGCTCTCACGGTTTTTTAGTTTTGAAAAAGGGCGGGCCTTCTCATACAGCCGTCAGCTGGGGACATGCCGCTGGGCCAGGGTAGGGGGTTGCTTTTCCGACGCTGGAAGATTCTTTCAAACGTATCGGTGAGTCATAATATCCAGAATGGTTGGATCGGTCTGGCGCATTCCCTCCTGGGCCAGAATCCCCACGTTGAAGGTGATGGTAGTCTCCCGCAGTGTGGGAATATAAGCATTTTGCAGCTTCTGTATCATGAAATACTCTGTTTACAGTTCGGAGATTTCCTCCAAAAGTTCCCCGCATTGCTCAATCTGAGACCGGGAGCCCACCACGCACAGAGATGCAGTTTGTTCAAGCTCCTCCAGACGGTCCGCCAGAGATACCAGATCCTCTCCCGTGGTGTCTAAGATTTCCCGGCGCCGGCGGCAGCGGTCTTCCTGGGTGGTCTCACTCCAATATAGTCCATCGGCGGCTCTGCCCATCAGGCGAACGGTGAGTACAGGCTCGGATTCCGCCACTGTACCGATAATCCGCCCGGTCATGTCCTGGCCAGTCAGCCCCCGCAGATACCCGGGAGATTCCTCAAAACAGCCGATAGTTCGCAGGGCAGTGGGGTCCCGGTAGGAGTAGAATCCAGCGAATCCGCTATCCCGTACGATCATGCCGGTGCCGTAAGCGCCTCCCTGAACCCGAACCCGGTTCCACAGGTGTTCCAGGGAAAGCACATGGCTCATGACCCTGGCAGCGCCTTTGCCGGAAGCCGGGAACACACCGCCCTGAGCGGAATAGGATACGTCCCCGGGGATGACGATGCCTTCCCGTTTCCGCTCCCAGGGCTGGAAGCGGCAGCGGTCCGGCCGGGTAAAGCTGCCCTGAGGCAGATGGGACAATTGAGCGGCTGCTTGTTCCACCGGTTCCCGGTTCTCACAGGTAGCGCTGAGGGTCAGACGGCTGCCCACAAACAGCATCTCAGCCAAGGAGAGCAATTTCGCTCCCAGAGACGGGTACTTCTCCTGGAAATGCTGTTCCAAGTCGCGCAGCCAATTCAGGAAGAATACTCCTCCCGCCATTTCCTGTACCAGGCCTTGGGAAACGGAGCGGGCCATCACCCGGCTCAGGGCTGTGTTGTGGCCGTTGCGGGCTGCCATTTCCACCAGCATCGCCCGACGCTGGCAGAGGAAGGGATACACTGTTTCCCCTTGGCCGAAACAGGACTGGGTGAGGATCTCTTCCAGCAGTTCTAGAGCTTCGGTCTGTTTTTGTTCCAGCAGGCTGCACTGGGCCACCAGGAACACCCGGCACTGATCCGCTTTTCCTTGGATACCATAGGCTTCCACGGAGAAACTCAGGGTGCCCATGCGGGAGCGGATTTCCCGCTGCAGATCCTCCAGGCTGTGGTTTTGGGTGGGAACGTGGGTCAGCACCTGGGCCAGGAAGGAAACCTCAGGCAGCTCCTCCGGAGAAAGGTCGTCCAGAGCAAAGTACAGGCTGAAATGGACAATTCCCCCGGTGGCCGCCCGATGAACCAGCACCGGCACACCCGCTATCTGGCACGTTTCCAAGGGCAATTCCTTGGGTTCCGTTTCGATCTGGTCCAGACGGATTCGGGGCAGGGTGGCCAAGGTTTCCTCCGTGTCCGGGGTCTGCTGCCAGGTTTCGATTGCCTTCTGCTGCTCCAGCAGCCTTTGAAGCTCTTTCTCCGTCCACTGAGCGGCTGCCTGTTCCAGCCGCCGGGTTTCCTGGGCTTCTCTCTCTTTGCCCAAGGTGTGGGAGGGTTTCAAAAGGACTTGGCAGGTGTGGGGGTTCTCCAGCAGCAATGTCTCCATCAGTTTTTCAAAGTATCCCTGGCTCAGCTTTTCCCGCAGGATCTGATACAGGTTTCCCACCTCCAGGTTGGCCTGAGGAGCGCCTCCGTAGAGCCAGCTTTCCATGACCTGGAATCCCAGGATCAATCCCTGGGGCATCCGGCCATAGTCCCTCTGGCGGGCCTGAAACTCCAAGTTGTCCAAGGTGGCTTCCAGCCGTTTGCGGTCCAGTCCTTCCCGGATCAATCGGCGGATCTCCTGAAGCAGCGCCTTCTCCACCTCTGCCTCCTTGTCCTCCTCCAGATCCCGTCCTTCCAGCAGGATCCAGGGCTGCTGCACACCGTCATTGAGGGTAAGGGTCACATCCTTGGCCAGACCCTTCTCCAGCAGGCAACGTTTCAAGGGCGCCTGGTTGTCTCCGCACAAAACGTCGGACAAAGCGTACACGGCAGCCTGGGTTTCCCGATCCCGGAAGGTACAGGCCCCAAAAGCCAGGCCCAGACGGCAACGTCCCTCCAGAGGTTCACTGTTGGAGAGCTCGTAAACTGCGGCGCCTCTTCCGCCGTTGACCGGTTGCTGGAAGGGGATGCCTGGCAGGGACTCTTGGCGGGAATAGGGGGAAAGCACCTGGTCCAGCAGAGTCAATACCGGCTCCGGATTCAGGTCTCCATCCAGGAAAATCAGGGCATTGGAGGGGTGATAGTATTTCCGGTGGGCTGCCAAAAAGTTTTCGTAGGTCAGATCCGGAATGTGGACGGGGTCTCCGCCGGAATTGTGCCGGTAGCAGTTGTCCGGGAACATGCGCCGGATGCACTCCGTTTCCATAAGGGTATCGGGGGAAGCCATGGCTCCTTTCATTTCGTTGAACACTACCCCTTTATAGGAAAGCCCGTTTTCCACCTCGTAGTGCCAGCCTTCCTGACGGAAAATCTCCGGCTTGGAGTAGATCAGCGGGTGAAACACTGCGTCCAGGTACACGGAAATCAGATTTTGGAAGTCCTCCTGATTCCGGCTGCACACAGGGTACATGGTTTTGTCGGGGAAAGTAAAGGCGTTCAAAAAGGTGTTCAGGGAGTTTTTCAGAAGCTCCACAAAAGGTTCCTTCACCGGGTATTTGTCCGAGCCGCACAGCACCGAATGTTCCAAAATGTGAAACACGCCGGTATCGTCCTCAGGGATGGTGCGAAAGGCCACGGCAAAGGTCTTGTTTTCCTCGGGCCGGTCCAGCCAGCAAAGCTGGGCGCCTGTCTTTTGGTGCTCATATTGGTGCAAAACGCCCCCTAATTCTTCCAGGGGGATGCTGCAAATTTCTTTAAATCCAAACGAAAAGGGATTTTTTTCCATAAAAAAGGCCTCCTTTTGCCAGGAATTTATCAGATTCTATTATAGAAAAACAGGGATAGAATGGCAAGAAGTCTTCCTTACTCTGTCCTTTTTTCCGCCTATTTGGTCGGAAGGTAAATCATATCATGGCGGAAAAAAATACAAATATTCTTGTCTTCTCCCCCAAACCCCAAGAAAACGGTCCAAGCACGCGGTGCGTTCTGCGGTTGAGGGGAGTGCCACCCTTTGCCCTTGTGGGGTTCAAATAAAAAACACCCGAAGCGCATCTCTTTGAGAGGGACGGCTTTCGGGTGTTTTGGTGTCCTTTGCACAGGAAAGGTAAAATTTACGGGGCGTAGAGAAGTTGGGCAGCGTCTTCAAAGGCAGACCGCTGTTCCTGGGGCAACCCCTGATCGGTAATGATACAGTGGATGTCTGCCAGGGGGCAAAGCTTGTAGAGGGCTGTTTTGCCAAATTTGGTGTGCTCGCAAAGGCAATAGGTCAGCTTGGCTTGGCCGATGGCGGCAATCTTGGTGGCCGCCTCAAGCTCGCTGGCAGTGCTAAGACCAAATTCTAGATCGACCCCGTTGACCCCCAGAAAGGCCTTGTCGTACTTCATGGACTGGAGTTGACTGACGGTGGTAGGACCCTCGATGGTTTGGGCGTTTCTCAGATAGGTGCCTCCCAGCAGCACCAGAACACAGGAACTCCGGTCCCGCAATTCTTCCCCAATGGTCAAAGAGTTGGTAATCACCGTGATGTTTCGGGCGGTGAGAAATTTGGGTATGAGGGAGGTGATGGAGCTGGAAGTCAGCAGAACGGTTTCCCCGTCCCGAATTTGTTTGGCTGCGCACCGGGCAATCTGGAGCTTCTGGGCAGCGTTGTGAGAGCTGCGCAGGGTGTAGTTGAGGGTATTGTTCACATCCTCCACAATCATGACGCCTCCATGGGTACGCTGAACAAGACCATGGGCCTCCATTCTGGTCAAGTCCCGGCGGACGGTGGACCCGGAAACGTGCAATATTTCCGCCAACTGGGCCACAGACATGGATCGATGTTCGGCAAGTTCATTCATGATGCGGATTTGACGTTCTTCTTCAAACATGGCTGCTCCTTTTTTTCTGTAAATTCATATTATCATACCACAGGAGAAGAAGGTGGGGCAAGGGTTTGAGCACAAGAAAATGAGGGGGATAAATGGCTGTATTTCTCTTGACAACAAGAGGAATGATGGGTAAAATAAAACCATAATATGCTCGTTTATGATCGTTTTGCTCATTTATGGTCAAATTAGTGGAGGTGCTAGTATGAGGTACTATGATTATCTCAGTCCGTCCGTCAACTTTATGGGTCCCGGCTGCGTCAAGGAGCTGGCTCACCGCTGCCAGCTGCTGGGCATGAAGAAGCCCCTGGTGGTCACCGACGAGTTCCTGGCCAAGGTGGAAAACGGCCCCGTGGCCCAGAGCCTGGCCGTGCTGGAGGAAGCCGGCATTGAAAGCGTGGTCTTTACCGGCGTGGAGCCCAATCCCAAAATCGAGAACTGCTACGATGGCCTGAAGGTGTATCAGGAGAGCGGCTGCGACTCCATCATCACCATCGGCGGCGGTTCCGCCCATGACTGCGGCAAGGGCATCGGCATTGCTGCCACCCATGACAAGCCTCTGAGAGAGTATGCGGGCATTGAAACCCTGGACAATCCGCTGCCTCCCGTGATTGCCGTCAACACCACTGCCGGTACCGCCAGCGAGGTAACCCGTCACTGCGTGCTGACCGATCGTGCCACCAAGCTGAAGTTTGTCATTGTCAGCTGGCGGAACGTTCCACTGGTCTCCTTCAACGATCCTCTGATGATGCTCTCCGTGCCCAAGGGCCTTACCGCCGCTACCGGTATGGATGCCCTGACCCATGCCATTGAGGCCTATGTTTCCGTGGACGCCAACCCGGTTACCGATGCCGCTGCCATTCAGTCCATCAAACTGATTGCCAACAACCTGCGTCAGGCTGTGGCAAACGGCTCCAACGTCAAGGCCCGGGAGAACATGGCTTACGCTTCCTATCTGGCTGGTCTGGCCTTCAACAACGGCAACCTGGGCTATGTTCACGCCATGGCCCATCAGCTGGGCGGCCAGTATGATATGGCCCACGGTGTCGCCAATGCCATGCTGTTGCCCACGGTGGAAGAGTATAACCTGATCTCCAACCCTGAAAAGTTCCGGGACATCGCCATTTTCATGGGCAAGAAGGTGGAGGGACTGTCTCTGATGGACGCTGCCCATGCAGCTGTGGACGCCATGCGGGAATTGGCTGAGGACGTGGGCATTCCCAGCGGCCTGGCTCAGATGGGTGTCAAGGAAGAGGACTTCGACCTGATGGCAACCAACGCCCTGAAGGACGGCAATGCCTTCTCCAATCCTCGGAAGGGCAATAAGCAAGATATTATCGACTTGTTCCGCAAGGCCATGTAAAAACGGCCCGGGAGCATAGTCCGGAACCTAGTACAACGCGGTTGGCTCATGGAGAATGGGCCCGCCGCGTTGTTTTTTGCGCTTTAGGGAAATGACAATTTCTGTCTAAGGTGGATATGACCCGATTGGAAGGATTTCTATATCGGGAGGGGGCGACCTTGGAGGGATCAGTGACCTCTGTCCCACGAGATCGAGTTTGAGCGGGTGCTGTAGGGGTTGAATAAACACAGGAGGTCGGAAGCAAGTCCATTTTTTAAAATTTGTAAGAAAACAGTTACCTTTTGTGTCTTTATAGTAAAATGAGAGTCCATAAAAGGAGACGGTCCCGTGGAGATGGAATATGCCTTAGTGAAAAAGGCTATGCGTGGGAACCCAAAAGCCTTTGGTACACTGATCGAAGCCCGACAGGAGACCATGTATCGCATAGCATTTCTCTATGTACGAAATGAAGCAGATGCTCTGGACGTAGTCCAGGAAAGTATCCTGAAAGCCTATAAAAGCATAAAAAGCCTGCGGGAACCCAAAGCGTTTCACTCGTGGCTGATGAGAATTGTCACCAACACTGCCCATAACCTGCTGCGGCAGCGGGGAAAGCAAGTCCCTATGGAGGAAAATATCCTTTCCAGTACAGATAGCCTACCCTTGGAGGACAAGATAGCCCTTCACTGGGCCATCGACCAGTTACCGGATGTCTATCAAGAACTGGTGCGGCAAAAATACTTTGACGGGCGCACCATCCAGGAGATAAGCCGTTCCACAGGAATTCCGATGGGGACGGTGTCTGTTTACCTACGGCGGGCTGTAAAACAGCTGCAAAGCTTGTTAAAGGAGGAGTCTGTATGCGAGAAGAAATGATGTGTGATATCCCCATCTCCCCTGAACTGAAATCAAGGGTAGAGCAGACCCTGCAGGAGGTTCAGCGAATCCACCGGAGAAAGCTTTTGCGCCGAGCAGGTGGTATTGTGGGTAGCTTTGTAGCAGTGGTGGGAATCCTGTTCACGATGGCTGCTGTAAACCCGGTTTTGGCATCCCATATCCCATTGATTGGCGATTGGCTGGGCAGTTTGTTTTACGATGCTGCCCATGACAGCAAGCCGGGTACCGGCGGGACTTTCCTGGAGACATACGGTCTTTTGGAGGACGTGAATTCGGCGGCCGACTCCGGGCCATGGACCATGTCCGTAGACCAGGGATATACCGACGGGGAGAATATCCAGCTTTCCCTGTCCATCACAGGCCCTCAGGAAGATTTGTCCCGGTTTACCAGTATTCAGGTAGAGGGTTACGGCCTGAGCGGCGCTAGTGCCGCCGTCAATGGAGAAGAAGCAACGATCGAAGGCGTAAACAGTTTTGAAGAGAGAGACGGCACCTGGGCTACGACTATGGAGATCGCTGTGCCGGAGGGCCAGCATGATGCGGAAACCTTAGAGATAGACGTAACCATTGGCCGGCTTTTGGGGATAATTGCGCAGGAGAAAGGTCAAAATGAAGGAAATTCCCGGGAACAGGGAGGGAAAGGATCCGCCGGGGGGGTCTATAGTACCGAGATAGCCTCAGGCGATTTCTCCTTCCATTTCTCCCTTTCCGTTGACAGAGAACACAGCTTTTCCTTCCTTTGTGACGCAGAAGAAAACGGCGCAAGGGTGCTTTCCGTATCCGGTACCCCGACCCAGACAATCATTACCGTGGAGAAGCCCTTCTGGGGTCTGATGGACAGCATCGTGGAAACGGAGATTCTCACCCAAGGATACCCTGTATTGGTGCTGCCGGATAAGACGGAACTCAAGTGTGACTTTGACCGCAGCGAACATCTGGGTGGCTATGATCACCAGCTCCAGGCGGCCCAGACAGCTTCTCTTTATTTTGATGGCATTCCCAATGAAGTGCAGCAGGTGGTCCTGAGATTTTATGAAAGCGGCTCAAGTGACACCATATTGGCGGAATTTCTTATTGACCTCTCAGCGGAAGAAGTCCGTGCAGGAGAATAAACCATGGGGAGGGTTACTATGAAACGGATTCTTACTTGGCTGGCAGCATGTTGTTTGCTGTGCGCTTTTTGCAGTTGCGGAGCAAAGGACAAGGCAGAGGAAACGATTCTATCGAGTGGAGCTGTAAGCGAAGTATCCCTGCCCGGCACAACGGTTTCTCTGGAACCTGGAAGCGAGAAATTTGGCTCTGGGGAGGAAAAGGTCATCAGCCAAATCTCTCTTGCGGAAACCTGGAATTCCGGCGTTACCGTGGATGCAGAAGTTTCTCTGATCAACCAGGAGAAACTGGCAACCTACACGGGGAATCTCCGCATTTTCACAGCAGAGGAAGCGGCGAGCGCCCTTGGGTTATCGTTAGAGGACGCGGTAGATTCACAGATTAACCCATCGTCCCTCGGAGGACTTGTAGAGGGAGAACATGCGTATTATCAGTTTGAAGATGGCAGCAGCTTCGTGTGTAATACCACACGAGTATTTTTTTACACGGAAACCTATCTGAAAATACATGACCTTTTGGTGCTGCATGGAAAAGATGCAAACAACGAAATATTCCTTACAGGCAAGGCGTTGCCGTTTGCCACCATAGAAGAAGCACAGGGTGAAATTCAAGGGGTAATTGAACAATTGGATCTTCCCGTGATCGATGAACCCGCTTGCTATACCTTGAACTATGAGGATTTATACGAAGAAAACGAGCGGCAATACGAAGCCTCAGAAGAACTGGTAAGCGGGCTGGAAATGGAGCCTCCTGCAAAGCTGGAGATAACCGAGGACGATGCCTGCTATGTGTTTGTATATCCTGTAGCTGTAAATGGTCTCCCTCTCAGTCCCTATCTGAACGGTGTCTACGGAGATGGAAGTTTGACATCTGGAACAGAGCTTGTAGTCTGTTATGATAAAAATGGGATCGCCGGTTTTGATTTCACGTTTGTGCCAGATGATATCACAGCGTCCAATGGGGAAACTGCCCTTTCCTTGGAAGAAATATTGGCGAGAGAAGAAGAAAAGTACAATTCTCTGATCCTGGAGGGGGAGTACTTCATTTACGAAATCCGTCAGGAGTACATTGCACAGCCAATTTCCTCCCAGAAAAACCGCTTTACATTTCTGCCGGTCTGGCGGTTCTCGGTTGCACACACGTATGAAGTCGACAAGGGCGATGGGACCGGATCTGTTTTGCAGGTGGAAGAAACTTCGTTTGATATTTACAATGCTATTACCGGAGAGGAAATTCCCTATGACATTGGATAAGGGTGCAAAAGGAGCGTGATGCAATGAAACAGTTTCTCTTTGTGATGGCACAGGATCTGCGCCGCACGATGATTTCGTGGACGTTCCTTTTCGCTGTACTAGGATTGGCGTTTGTCAATATCGTTACTCTATTTGACGAATATCAATATACCTCGTCAAGCACCTCTATTCTTTATCTGCAAATGCTGATGGAATACCGTGATTTTTACATTGTTTTCTTGTTGTTCGCAGCCCTTCCTGGGACAACGCTTTTTTGCAGCGACTGGGATAACCGATATATTCGTTTTTCCGTGATGCGTTCTACAAAAAATAAATATGCTGTCAGTAAGGTGTTGACCTGCTTTTTCTCTGCCGTGTTGACAGTTGTGTTGGGAAATTGGTTGACGGTCGCCTTATTTTCCCTACGATATCCACTTTATTTGCCAGGGGATGAGATGAATGCCTACGGCGCTTATCAAGCGTTTATCAACGAAAAATGGGCCTGGCTCTACCTGATGGTCTCCTTTTTGTGCAAAGGTTTTTGCGCTGGTTTTTTATCGGTCATGGCCTTGTGGTTTTCGACAATCGTTACCAATGTATTTGTCACCCTCGCCACGCCCATGTTGGCGTATTACCTGATTCAAGTCGTACAATATGCCATTGCAATTGTGCCCTTCCATTTTATGATTGGAAATTTGACCAATGCGAGAATTCAATTGGGAAGCCCTGGGAGTTCCTTTCTTTATACATTGGGGCTATTCCTTGTGCTCACCGTATTATTTGGATTTGGATTTGTGCAAAGCTGCAAGCGGAGGATCAGAAATGGGTAAAAAGATGCGGGCGTGTTTATCTATCACTCAAAACAATTTATATAAATGGGTGCTGAATCCCAGAATTTACCTGGTTGCTGTACTTCTAGGCGCGTATTTTCATTCCCGGATTTTCCCGATCCTTCAGTTTTGCGACCATTACCAGGTGGGGATTTCTCCATTTTTGTTTCCCTTTTTCCTATCGGATGATCACGTTGTACTGATTGTTACCTTGGGGGCTATGCTGCTTTTTGGCGATGCGCCGTTTATCGATTTGGAACAGCCTTACATTGTTTTACGGGCAGGGAGAAAAACCTGGGTTTGGGGGCAAATCTTCTATTTGGCTGTTGCCAGCTTTCTGTACACAATTTTTACGTTTCTAATGACGCTGTTGCTCCTTTTACCGAAACTCGAGTTACAGTTTGATTGGGGAAAGGTGATCGGGACACTGGTACAGACTACCACTGGCTCAGAGTTTGGAATCTCCATCCCCTTTGACCGCTATGTGTATTTCGGCTACTCTCCGATGGGAGCCACCGGGATTTCCTTGCTGCTCTGTTTTTCCGTGGTGCTGTTTTTAGGGGTGCTTATGTTTTATTTGAATCTTCGCGTAAACCGTATGGTAGGAACCATTGCCAGCGGGTTGTTAATCTTATGGCAGTTGGTGATTCGCAAGACGGCTACCGTGTTCGTTCGGTTGTCGCCTGTATCATGGATGAAGCTGGGGCAAATTGACTTAGATGGCTCTACTCTTTACCCGCCCTTATCCTACGTGATGATTGGGCTGTATGCTATGATTTTGATCTTTTGCATCTTGTCGGTTCTAAGGATACGGAAGACGAATATTGACGTGTTGAAATCTGTGTGAGGTAGAAAGATGGAATCTATTATCTCTGTGCGAAATGTGAGCAAATCCTTTCGGGAATCAAAGGCACTTGACGCTGTTTCAGTGGAGTTTGAAGCAGGGAAGATTCATGGGATTATTGGGCGAAATGGTTCAGGAAAAACAGTATTATTCAAATGCATTTGTGGTTTAATGTATCCTGATAGCGGCGAGATAGAAGTTGAGGGAAAACGAATTGGGAAAGATGTGGATATTCCCCAAAACGTGGGAGCCATCATTGAAGCGCCAGGGTTTTTGCCAACTTTTTCTGGTTATAAAAATCTGAGTTTCCTGGCAAATATCAACCGTAAAATCAAAAAGGAAGAGATTTTGCAGGCATTGGAACTAGTAGAACTGGGTAATACGGGAAAAAAGCACGTGGGAAAATACTCTCTGGGAATGCGGCAGCGGTTGGGGATTGCCCAAGCCATCATGGAAAATCCAGATATTCTTGTACTGGATGAACCCATGAACGGATTAGATAATCGTGGCGTAGACGATATACGGGCCCTCCTTTTGAGCTTGAAGGAAAAAGGGAAGACGATTTTGCTTGCCAGTCATAATCGGGAGGATATTGCCTGCCTGTGTGATACGGTACATGAAATGAATGGGGGACATATCACATAGGTCGTGCAAAAATTAGAGAGGATTGAACGGAAAGATTTACAGATAAAATGGACAATAAAAAGCAAAGCCCTCCAAGGAAAACCTTGGAGGGCTTGGTGCGCACGACTGGATTCGAACCAGCGGCCTACAGAGTCGGAGTCTGTCACTCTATCCAGCTGAGCTACGTGCGCATAAACAATTTTACGCTGCATTTTGAAAGCGTATTTACTGTATCACCTATCACCTGCGAAAAAAGGCGAACTTTGACGAATGAAGAAAATTTCCTCAAAGTTTCCCTTCCCGAGTCTGGATCCGATCCCGAACAAACTCCACAGCTTCTTCCGTGGTCACCTTTTGAGAGGACCGCAGCAGGGCAATAAGAGATTTTTCTTCGGCGGTCAATTCTCCGATTCTTTGGGGATCCGGCTGTGCCTTTTTAGGACACCGTTCCCGATCGGTCAACATGCCAGCAGACATATCCGATTCTTCCTCAAAGAAGAATTCGATTGGCGCACCGCAAATTCGGGCAATTCTTCCCAACGTGACGGGGTCAGGGGAGGTCTTACCTGTTTCGTAATAGGTGTAAGTTGCGCGATTGACATTTAGGGCATCTGCCACATTCTGCTGGGAATAACCTGCCTGCAAGCGGGCTTGCCGGAGGCGATCCGCGAGAAAACTGTTAGAACCCATAAAACTTTTTGCCATGACAACGCTCCTGCTTATTCCCACTCAATAGATCCCATGAAGATCCGGATCATTATCATTCCCCGCGGGGGAGTGAATTAACCGGGGGAGAAGCCACCTGTCCAACGCGCGAGTATCATTATAACTCATCTTCGACAAAAAAGCCAGTGATTCTTCAAAATTCGACATTTATAGTAAAGTATATTCACATTTTTAATCCAATAGCCGGGAAAAAGATTCCACAATCTGCCCGTTGACAATTGTCTCCAGCCGTGATATAATACCTAAGTATCCAGATTCGGAGCAATATGCGGGCGTAGTTCAGTGGCAGAACATCAGCTTCCCAAGCTGAATATGAGGGTTCGATTCCCTTCGCCCGCTCCAAACCCCCAGGTTTTCCTGGGGGTTTTTTTGCGTTGGTAAAAGCCCGCATTCTACCTGGCTTTTTCATGGGCTTCTAAATCTCCGTTAGTCTCGTTTGGACTGATTTCGGCTAAGGTTTTTGGGGGTGTTTTTTTGTTGTTATGTTAACTTTACCCTCCAAAGCTAAGGTTTCAATCCTTAGCTTTGCTCCTTTGAGCTAAGGTTTTATGATCTCAAGAAGCTGGCTGAGAACCTCCGGATGGTCCAAAATTTTCTTGAGTAGTGCTTGAGTATCCTGGGGGTACTTCGGTGTTTCCATTTTTTTGAGAGCCTTTTTCCATCTTCTCGGCGATGTCAACTTGGTCTTGGTCGTAGAATTTGGAATAACGGATCACCATATCAGGTTCGGCCCAGCCCCCTGAGGACGCGGGCGGCCATGACCATCTCCATGGCCATGCTGGAGCCTGTCTGGGCCACGTTCAAGCGTAGGGAGGCCAGATAGCTGTCAAACTTCTGGGCGGTTTTGAGGAAGGCCAGGGCACAGAATAGGCACAGGAACACGGAGCTTCCTCCACCGGCTAAGGCGTCGCCGCTGTGGATGAACTTCCCCACGGAGATATCAAAGGCCCGCCGGAACCAGACATTGAGCATCAGCAAAAGCAGCTGGGAGCCCATCATCCGGCATCAGAACTTGAACACCTGGCTGGTGGCCTTGGAACCGCGCCCAGGGTATAGGCCAGGGGGGCTTGTGTAGCACAGCACCACCATCACGATGTAGTGCCACGAATTTCACCATGAGCCTGCAGTAGTTCCAGCCCATGGCAATCGGTAGGATGACAATCAGGATAGGGCCATGGTCACCGTGGAGACGGGGTGGTGACGCCGTTTTTTAATGGAGTTTCATTTTCATTCCATCCAGTTGACGTTGGCTCCAGGACGTGCACTTTATTGTGGCATGTGTTTTTCTTGATGCAAAAAGCCCTCGAAGACGGCAAAGGCCGCCTCGAGGGCTTTTTGAATGCAGGTTAGAAGAAACGGAAAAAGAAGAAATACAGTACCAGGCCAAATATCAGCAAGACCAGCAGCAGTGCTGGCACAAACACGATAAGCCCGGCCAAGATCATGGCGGTGCGGTCGTGTTTCTCCAGAGGAGTCTTTTCCAGATCCTCCTGGAAACGTTCCTCCGCCTTTTTGACATCTACCACCCGGTTGATCTTTTTACGAAAGAACATGGTGTCAACCTTTCTCCCCGGTCAGAGGGAAATGGCAAGCCACATAGTGGTGATTGCCCATATCCCGCCACTGAGGAGTCTCTTGCCGGCACTTGTCCTGGCAATAGCGGCACCGGGTATGGAACTTGCAGCCCTGGGGAGGATTCACCGGACTGGGGATATCCCCTTCCAGCAGAATCCGTTCCCGGCCGCCGTTGTCCTCTTCGGTGGTGGGAATGGCGGAGAGCAAAGCCTCCGTGTAGGGGTGGAGGGTTCGGGCAAACAGCTCTTCCGAGTCGGCCAGTTCCACAATGTTGCCCAGATACATCACGCAAATCCGATCGCTGATGTACTTGACCACGCTCAGGTCATGGGTGATAAACAGGTAGGTCAGGCCGGCCTTATCCCGCAGTTCCGAAAGCAGGTTGAGGATCTGGGACTGGATGGACACGTCCAAAGCGGACACGGCCTCGTCGCAGACCACAAACTTCGGGGACAGCGCCAAACTTCGGGCAATGCCGATTCTCTGCCGCTGGCCGCCGGAAAACTGGTGGGGATACCGGTTGAACATGTAGGGGGCCAAACCGCAATCTTCCATCACCTGGAAGATGTAATCTTTCATGGCAGGGTCTCCACGCTTGTAGATGCCGTGGGAGGTGAGGCCTTCCCCAATAATCTGACCCACCGTCATCCGGGGGTTCAGGGAGGAGTAGGGGTCCTGGAAGATCAGCTGCAAATCTTTGCGCAGCACCCGCATTTCCTCGTAAGAAAGCTTTTTCAGGTCGATGGCTTTTCCGTCCTTATAGTAGAGGATATCGCCTTCGGTCTGGGGATAAAGTTGCAGGATGGTCCGGCCCAGGGTGGATTTGCCGCATCCGGATTCACCCACCAATCCCAGGGTTTCCCCTTCGTAAATATCCAGGGAAATCCCGTCATTGGCACGGACATACCGCTGTTTTTCCCGGAGTTTTGTCTTTTTCACCGGGAAATACTGTTTTACGTCCCGCAGCCGTAAAAGAACCTTGCGGCCGTTTTCTTCCGGCTGGGAAGAATTCAGTTCCTGATGGTCCATGGCCTCCTGGCCTTTCTTCTCAGTTTGCATGTTCTTTTCTCACCGCCTTTTCCGCATAAAAGCAACGTACCACATGGCCGGGTTCCACCTCGTTGAGGGAGGGCTCTTCCTCGGTGCACTTTTTGGTGCAGTATTTGCAACGGGGGGCAAATTTACAGCCCTGGGGCAAATACAGGGGATTGGGCACCGAACCGGGGATGGCGTCCAGCTTTTTCCCCTTGGGGGTGTTCAGCTGGGGAATAGAGGTCATCAATCCCTCGGTGTAAGGATGGGAGTAGGTGGAGTCGTGGAAAATCTCCCGGGCGGGGGCTTTTTCCACAATCTGTCCGCAATACATGACGGCCACCTCGTCGGCCATCTCGTGGATGACGCCCAGGTCGTGGGTGATAAACAGAATCGAAGTGCCGGTTTCCCGCTTCAGGTCGTTCATCAGTTTTAGAATCTGTGCCTGAATGGTCACGTCCAAAGCGGTGGTGGGTTCGTCGGCAATGAGCAGCTTGGGCTTGCAGGCCAGGGCCATGGCAATCATGACACGCTGGCGCATACCGCCGGACAGCTGGAACGGATACTGTTTAGCCACCCGTTCCGGATTGGGGATCTTCACGTCAGACAACAGTTCCACGGCCTTTTTCCGGGCCTGGGCCTTGTTCATGTGCTGATGAATTTTCAGGGTTTCGCCGATCTGCCGTTCCACGGTGAACACCGGGTTCAGGGAGGTCATGGGTTCCTGGAAAATCACGGAAATCTCATTTCCGCGGATGTGGTACATCTCCTTGTCGGTGCAGTGCAGAATATCCTGGCCGTCGAAGGTGATGGAGCCGCTATCGATATAGCCGTTGCCGTCCAACAGCTTGATGATGCTCATGGCGGAAACGCTCTTGCCGGAGCCGCTTTCTCCCACGATGCCCAGGGTCTTGCCGGCTTCCAGGGAGTAGGTCACGTCGTTAACGGCTTTGACGATGCCTTTCTTTGTTTTAAAATAGGTGTGAAGGTTTTTCACTTCCAGCAAACTCACAGGGCTCACCTCTCTTTCGATTTGGGGTCAATGGCGTCGCGGAGGCCATCGCCCACACAGTTGATGCTAATGGTGCAGATGCCCAGGGCAGCAGAGGGGAACACCCAGCGCCACCAGTAGTTTTCGATGACCTGGCCGTTCTGGGCGCCGGTGAGCATGTTGCCCCAAGTGGCATTGGGTTCGTTGACGCCAAATCCGATAAAGGACAGGGAGGATTCCGTCAGCATGCAGGTGGCGAAGTCCAGGGTGGCGTTGACGATGATCACAGTGATGATGTTGGGCAGGATATGCCGGAAGATAATTCCAAACTCCTTGACGCCCAGGGCCTTGGCCGCGGTGACAAATTCCTGTTCCCGTTCGGCCAGCACGCTGCCTCGCACCAGACGGGCAATGCCCGGCCAGGAGAGCAGGCCCAGGATGAACATGATCAGGATAATCCGTTCCGTCTCGGAAATGCTGTTGCCCAAAATACTGGACAGGATAATACAGAAGGGCAAGAAGGGAATGGAGGAGACGATTTCCGTCAGACGCATGAGCAGGTTGTCGATTTTCCCGCCCTTGTAACCGGAAATACCGCCTACTGCAATGCCGATGATGGTGGAGATGATGACGGCGATGGCGCCCACGGTCATGGTCATACGGCCGCCAACCAACAACCGGCGGAACACGTCACGGCCAAAGGCGTCGGTACCCAGCAGGTAACCGTTCAGGCCCCAGCCCTTCACCTTGCCGTCCTCCGTCACAGCGTAGCTGCTGTAGTAGCCGGAGGAAAGGGACACCACTTTGCTGTCCAGGCGGGGCACATTGGTCTGGCCGAAGTTGTCATCTCCCCAGGAGACCACAGAACCGTCTTCCAACAGGGCGGTATAGTGGTACCGGCCGGCGGAAAGGGACTTGACCTTGCCCTGGATCTCTTCGGGCACGTCCATGGAGCGGTTGACGTTATTGCCCCAGGTGTGGACTTTGCCATCGCTGGTGACAGCGGCAGCGCTTTCGTCGGTCAGGGCGATGTCTACCACATTGCCTTGGATCTCCTCAGGAATGGAGGTAAACGCAGAGGTCTTGCTGGACAGGGGCACCACCTTGCCGTCATTGGTCAGAGCCATGACGATGTTGGTGTTGTCGTCAAACTTCTGGATATTCCCCTGGACCCCTTCGGGAATGGTGATGTTCAGCAGATAGGCGCTGCCCCAATTGTACAGGTGGCCGCTTTCGGTCAGGGCCAGGGAAATCTGGTATCCTGCAGAAATCTGCTTGATGGGATCGGTGGACAGGCGCATCTCCACAGGGAGGGAGGCCAGACCCATCCGGTCATTGCCCCAGGTGAAGATTTCCCCGTTCTCATTGACGGCCAGCACATGGTCCAGACCGGCGGAAACCTGGGTCAGTTTGCCCATTTCCGAAGCGGAGGGAATGTTCTTCAGCTTTTCGGTGGGGAAAGTGCCCCATTCGTAGACGTTCCCGTCCTTGTCGATGCCCACCGAGAAGGTGCTGCCGGAGGAAACCATCTGGGCGTTGCCCTGCAGCTGGGAAGGCACATTGAGCATGCCGAAGCCTGGGGCCACGTTGGACTGGGTCACGTCCTGATAATACAGGTCGATGGGGAAAAAGAAGGGCAAAATAATGCAGCAAAGGAAGATGACCAAAAACAGAATCAAACCGGTCATGGCCACCTTGTCGTGGAGGAAGCTCTGCACCACCATGCGGGCGGGGCTTTGCATCAATTCATCTTCCTCCTGAGGCAGGCCGCCAAACACCATACGCTGGGCGGCCGCTGCGGCGGTAGACTTCCGGCCGCCGAATAACTTTTTCTTAGCCATAGGGGGACCTCCTAGTTTTCAAGCCGGACCCGCGGGTCGACCATGGTGTAGGCCACGTCCATAATGACGTTGCCGGCGAGAGAAAGCACCACATAGAACATCTGCATGGTGAGCACAATGGAGAAGTCCCGCTGCAACAGGCCATCGATCAGCATTTTGCCGAGGCCGGGCCACAGGAACACAGATTCAATGACGATGGATCCGCCGAACAGGGACACCACCCAACCGGTGGCAATGGTGACCACGGGGATCAGGGCGTTGCGGAAGGCGTGGACATAGATGACCACTTTTTCCCGCAGGCCTTTGGCCCGGGCGGTTTTGATGTAATCCATGCGGAGCACGTCAATCATGGCGGCGCGGACATAGCGGGTGATACCGCCGATGCCCGAAATAGACATGACAATCACCGGCAAAGCCATATGCCACAAGGTGTCCAGCGCCAATTGGAAGCCGTTCCCCGAAAAGCCTGCGGAACGCACGCCGCTGATGGGAAAGATGGGAATCTTCACAGCAAAGGCGAAGATGGCCAGCAGGGCGATGATAAAGCTGGGCAGGCTGTAGCCCACAATGGTGATCACCTGGATGGTCTTGTCAAAGATGCCGTTTTTCCTGACGGCGGTGACAATTCCCAGGGGAATGGCCACGAGAAAGACCACCACCATGGACAGCAGGTTCAGCATGACGGTGTTCATCATGGGCGTGCCGATGACCTGGGAAACCTGCTGCTTATACTGGGTGGAGTAGCCGAAATTGCCGGTGAGCATATTGCCGATCCACCGGAGATACTGTTCGGGCAGGGAACGGTTAAGGCCCAAGCTATCCGCGGTCCTGTCGTACAGGGCCTGATAGGCGTCGGGCTGCATGTTGTTACGGGCATCGCCCAGCATCATTTGGACCGGATCGCCGGGCATCAGTTTATAGATAAAGAACATCAAAATGGAAATGATGAAAAAGACGAAGATGATGTAAATCAGTCTTTTCAGCAGATATCTGCCTTTTCCCACTTGGTATCCCCCCATTTCTGAAATTGTTGTTGTATAAAGAGCCGGCGGTGCCCGAAAATGGGGCGCCGCCGAACACTTTACGTCATGTTAGGGTTTTATTCCGTAACCCAAGCATCCAAAATAGCGGAAGACCAATCCCACATGGAGTTGGCATCCCAGCCCTGAAGCTTGGGAGAATAGAAGTCGTAATACTCGTCGGAATACAGGGGGATATCCGGCAGCTTCTCGTTCCAGACCTTGATATAATTGCGCCAAGCTTCCAGCCAAGCATCGTTATCCTCATAGGGGATGCTTTCCATAGCACCGGCAGCATCGGCCAGTTCCTGATCGGAGATCCAGTTGGAGTTGTAGCCGGCGGTCATGAAGGCCTCGTCCATGGAATAGGTGTACCAGGGAGAGTTGGCGGTGGAGAAACCGGTGGCCAGGTTGTACATATTGTAAACCTTGTCGCCGGAATGGCTGATGCAAGCGAACAGGGTGGAAACGTCCATGGTGGTGGGGCTCAGTTCCATGCCGGCCTCAGCCATGGTCTCGGGCAGCATGGTGGACAGCAGCTCGGAAACAGGGTTGCCTTCGGAGTTGGCCCACTCAATCACCAGGGGCTTCAGCTCGCCGTTGACATCCTTATAACGGGTGCCGGTGCCGGAGTAGGGAGTGCCGTCCTGATTCAGGTTCCAGCCGTCCTCGTCCAGCAGCTTCTTGGCAGTTTCGATGTTCATGTCATAGGTGTTCAGGTTCTCGTTGATCCAGTCCACGGAATCCTGATACTCCCACTGGGCCAGGCCGTAAGCAGCTTGGACCACAGCGGCATAGCCGCCGGAATACTGACGGGCGAACTCGTTCCGGTCCAGGCAGTAAGCGATGGCTTGACGGACCTTCTCGGAGTCGGTGGGGAACTGGCTGCAGTCAAACTGGAGCTTGCCGTAGCCGTTGCGGAAGTAGGTGTGATCCTGAGCCTTGCCCTCTTCCACCAGGTCCAAACCGGCGTTCACGGTGTCAGCGCCGCTGCACTGGAACAGCATGTCCACAGAGCCGGACTCCAGCTCGTTCATCATGGTGTCGGAAGAAACGGTCTTGAGGATCAGAGTCTTGATCACGGGCTTCACGCCCCGATAGTCGCCGGGATAGTTGGGGTTGACTTCCAAGGTGGCCTGACGGCTGGCGGTGTCGTAGCTCTTGAGCAGATAGGGGCCGAAGGTGACTTCGGGATGATACCGGTAGCCGGTGTCCGCGTTGTTGATGGTCTCCACCAGCAGATCGGTGGTGAAGTCGCCGGTAATGCGGGCGCCGTTTTCGGTGTCTTCCACGTCGCAGCCGGGAGCCAGCACAGCCATGGGCCGGGGCATCAAGCCGGCGTAGATGATGTCATAGTGGTTGGGCAGCTCTTCAGCAGCGATGGTGACAGAGTAAGTCATGTCATCCACCAGATGGATGCCGGCAAAGCAATCGGTAGCGCCGGACATGTAATCGCTGTAGCCCTTGACCACGGTCAGGCCGTTGGCGGGATACCCGTCCACACCGGTGATCTGGCTGCTGTTTTCCAGCAGAGCCTGGAACACGAAGTCCTTGGCGGTGATGGGGGTGCCGTCGCTCCACACCAGACCGTCGTTGATGGTGACGGTATAGGTTTTGGAGCCGTCCTCGTTTTCGGTTTCCTCATGGTTTGCCACCAAAGTGGGATCAAACTCAAACTTGCCTTCCTTGGTGTAGACCACGGTGCCGCCGCCGTGGATCAGACCATACATGCTGTAGTTGGTGGCGTTGTTGTTGAAGTTGGCGTCGTAGAAATCGTTTTCCACGGGAGTGATAACACCCATCACCAGCTGACCGGTAGGTTCAGTGGGACGCTCAGAGGTGTTCTCAGCGGTCACGCCGGAGCTCGTAGTCTCCGAGCTGCCGTCTTCCACCACAGAGGTGGAAGACGAATTGTCCTGGTTGTTGGTGACGGCTTCCTGCTGTCCGCAGGCGCTCACCGAAAGAGCCAGGACCCCTGCCAGCAACAGGGACAGGATCTTTTTGGTTTTCACTGTGTTTCTCCTTCTTTCCTCACAATGTGTGATAATTTGTCTTCCCGAAAAAAGTCGGAAGACCGCTTTCCGAAAGCCCTCTTATCTTAGCAAATTCTGATAGAAAGGTCAAGGATTTTTCCCGTTCGAAAAAAAGCTACAGTGACAAATAGAAAAGATTTTCAGTATTTCCTGAAAAAGGGCTGTTTTTCTTATTGAGCGGAAAGTGCTTCCATTTCTTCCACTAAAGTTTCAAAGAGCTGAAGTGCGTCGTCCACAGGGGCCGGAGTGCTCATATCCACACCGGCGTCTTTGAGGAGGGAAACCGGGTCGGTAGAACAGCCGCCGCCCAGGAATCGGAGGTAATCTTCCACGGCGGGAGCGCCTTCCTTCAGGATCCTCTGGGACAGGGCAATGGCGCAGGAGAACCCGGTAGCGTACTGATAAACGTAGAAATTCCGGTAGAAGTGGGGAATACGGGCCCATTCCAGGGCGATCTCCGGATCGGCCACAATGTCATCCCCATAGTATTCCCGGTTCAGATCTCCGTATTTCTGGCAGAGGGCCTGGGCGGTGAGGGGATGCCCTTGTTGGGTTTCCTGGCTGCACCAGAGTTCGAATTCCGCGAACATGGTTTGGCGGTAAAGGGTGGTGCGGAACTGTTCCAGGAAGTAGTTAATCAGATAAGCCTTCCGTTTGGGGTCCTGAGTTTTCCCAAGCAGATACTGCATCAGAAGGGATTCGTTGCAGGTGGAAGCCACCTCAGCCACAAAGATCTTGTAGTAGGCGTAGGTGACAGACTGGTCCCGGCAGGAGAAATAGGAGTGGAGAGCATGGCCCATTTCGTGGACCAGGGTAAACAGGTCGTTGAGGGTGTCCGTGTAGTTGAGCAGCACAAAGGGATGGTTTCCGTAAACGCCCGAGGAGTAGGCGCCGGACCGTTTTCCTTGATTTTCGTAAACGTCGATCCACCGGTGGTCAAAGCCTTCCTGCAGGATTTTCAGGTAGCCGTCCCCCAGAGGTGCCAGAGCTTCCAAGGCGATCTTCTTGGCTTGCTCAAAGGGGATCACTTCCTCCTGGTCCACCACCATGGAGGCGTAGATATCGTAGTAATGGAGCTGGTCCACGCCCAGAAGCTTTTTCCGCAGGCGAATATACCGGTGCATGGCGGGGAAGTTTTTTCGCACCGCAGCAATCAGATTGTGATAGATCTCTACCGGCACTTCGGTTTCGTCCAGGGCGGCGTGAAGGGCAGAGGGATATTTCCGGGCGTTAGCAAAGAATTGCAGCTGCTTCATCTGGCCTTCCAGGGTGGAGGCGAAGGTGTTTTGGAATTTTTCAAAAGTTCCATACAGGGACTGGAATGCGGACTTCCGGAGCGTTCTGTCAGGAGACTGCATGAGAGGAATGAAGGTGCCATGGGTGACAGGGTGGGCCTGGCCTTTCCCGTCAATGGCATCGGGGAAGGTCAAGTCGGCGTCGTTGAGGAAATTGTAGGTTTGCCCCGGGTTCTGCCCCAACTTTCCGGCGGCGGCAAGGAGAGCCTCCTCTTCTTGGGAAAGGGTGTGGTCTTTTTGCCGGCGTACCCGGTCCAGCACCAACCGGTAATGCTCCAGCGAGGGAGTCTCCCGATAGAATTGGTCCAGAGTTTCTTGGGGGATCTGCAGCAGTTCCGGCGTGGAAAACGCCATGGCCTCCTCGGCTTCCAAAAGCAGGTTTTGCATTTGGCCGCTCATTTTCTGGTATACCGGATTGCGGGTATCCTCATCCTTTTTATAGAAAGCATAGCCTCCAAAGGGATCGGCGGTCCGGGTAAATTCGTCTTCCAGCTGGAAGAATGCCAGCAGGGTGTCGCCGCTTTCCCCCAGCTTGCCCTGGTATCCTTTCAGCTCCCGGATCATTCCCTGCAGTTTGGGGATTTCCGCTTCCCAGGCTTCGTCGGAAGAAAACAGATCTGTGGTGGCCCAAGTGTACTGGGGATCCAATTCACTGCGGGCGGGGATTTTGTGTTCCATCTTACAATACTCCTTTCGGAAATTGATACAATTGGGTTCTGTGAAAAAGGTGCAACGCCCAGTATAGCACAGGAAATTGGGAAACAAAAGGGGGACTTTCTCCGGGTCCCTGGTCTCCATTGTGCCAAAGGGGTAGGTATGGTATACTATAAAAAAGTTCTCCCCTTGTGGGTTTGAAAACATGAAAGGAGTGCCAACATGAGAGACTATGAAAAGACGGTGCCCGGCGATCGGACCTATGTGCCGGGAATGCATACCCTTTGGGCGGACAAGAGCCAAAGGGGCCAGGTGAATTACTGCCCCAACGTGGAATATGTACAGCGGGACGGGAAACCCTTACATCTGCAGATTCTGCTGCCTGACGGTTTGATGCCCGGGATGACTTCCACCCTGCGGTATCCCTTGGTGGTGTATGTACAGGGGTCTGCCTGGGGAGAACAGAATGTGTACCGGAGCTTGCCCCAGCTTTGCCCTCTGGCCCAAGCCGGGTTTGTGGTGGCCAGCGTAAAACACCGGCCTTCTCAGGAGGCGTCTTTCCCTGCGTTTTTGGAAGACGTGAAGTCCGCCATTCGTTTTTTGCGGGCCCATGGGGAAGAATATTTCATTGATCCCAATCAGGTGGCCATTTGGGGGGATTCCTCCGGCGGACACGCGGCCCAGATGGTGGGTGTCACAGGGGATATGCCCGAGTTTAAAACCGATGACAATCGGGAATATTCCGATGCTGTTCAGGCGGTGGTGGATTTTTACGGTCCCAGCGACGTGACCCGGATTGATGAAGCTCCCCGGGATCCCATGGCGACGGCGGACAAGACCAAGATTCCCGAGGACATCCTTTACCGGGGATGCGTTGTGGACCATCCGGAGATCGCCCAGCCGGGAAACCCCTTGCGGTACATCACCCCGGAGAAAGAGCTGCCTCCCTTCCTGATTGTCCACGGGGATGAAGATCCGCTGGTGCCTTTCCAACAGAGTGTGCTGACGGTGAAAAAATTGCAGGAAACGGGCCATGGGGTGGAGTTCTACAAGATGGTAGGCGCAGGCCACGGCACTTATTTCTGGACTCAGGAGGTCCAGGCTTTGGTACTGCGGTTTTTAAAGGCCTGGCTGGCTTCCTGAGAGGGCTGACTGAGGCCGGTGAAAGGAGTTCTTGGATTGGAAGACTTACAGATCCTCAGGGAGCTTCCCCAGCGACTGCTTCGATGGTACGACAGCAGTGCCCGGGTGCTCCCTTGGCGGGAAGATCCCACCCCCTATCGGGTTTGGGTGTCGGAGATCATGTTGCAGCAAACCCGAGTGGAAGCGGTTAAGCCCTACTACGAGCGGTTCCTGGAAGCTTTTCCCACGGTAGAGGCCTTGGCCTCTGCACCGGAAGAGCAGGTGCTGAAGCTTTGGGAAGGGCTGGGCTATTACAACCGGGCACGCAATTTGCAGCGTGGGGCCCAGGTTGTGGTGGAGCAATATGGGGGAGAAGTGCCCGCCTCCTTTGAAGCCCTTCGCTCTCTGCCTGGCGTAGGGGAGTATACCGCCGGGGCCATCGGCTCCATTGCCTTTCAAATCCGGGTGCCGGCAGTAGACGGCAATGTACTCCGGGTGATTTCCCGGGTGTTGGCGAGGAAGGACAATGTGTTGGATCCCAAGGTCAAGGCTCGGTGGGAACAGGAGATTCGGGAGATTCTCCCCCAACGGGTGGGAGATTTTAACCAATCCCTCATGGAATTGGGGGCTATGGTGTGTTTGCCTTCGGGAACGCCTCGATGCGCGTCATGTCCTTTGGGAGAGATCTGCCGGGGCCGCGCTTTGGGTGTGGCGGAAGAGCTGCCGGTAAAGGCCAAACCCAAGCCCCGGAAGCAGCAGGCCAGGACCTTGTTTCTGATTTTCTCCCAGGGGGCAGTGGCTTTGGAAAAGCGCCCGGACAAGGGGCTTTTGGCGGGACTGTGGGAACTTCCCGCCGCCGAGGGACGTCTAAACGAAGCCGAAGCCCGGGCCTTTCTCCAGAAACGGGAAATCCTTCCCCAAGAGCTCGTTCCGGGTCCAGCTGCCCGTCATATTTTTACCCACATTCAGTGGAATATGACCAGCTGGGTGGTGCGGACCGGGAAGCAGGCCGGAGATTTTGTTTGGGCTACCGGAGAAGAGCTCCGCAACAAGTATACGCTGCCCTCGGCCTTCAAAGCCTACGGGCCCTTGTTGCGCAAAGGGGTACAGTGAGAAAAGGCGGTGGTACCGTCTTTTTTCTTTGGGGGAACTTCCGAAAAAGCGTGGGGAAGCAGTTCCCTCTGTAGATCCGGAAATTCCCGAGAGAAAACATTGACCTTTCTTACGGTTTGGGGTACAATACATAAAAATAGCATAGAAATTACAAATTCTGGCGGCGCCTGCCTTTGGGGAGTGCGCCCGCTTTGTTTCCAGGGAGAGCGTATGTCGCAAGATAAAAAACAGAGTTTTATGAAAGGCGCGGCCATTTTGTCGGCTTCCACCTTGATCGTCAAGTTGCTGGGGCTGCTCTTTTCCATTCCGTTGGCCAATTTCATCAGTCCGGAGGGCATGTCCCATTTCTACATTGCCTACAATATTTTTGGCCTGTTTCTCATGCTGTCCACCGCAGGGCTGCCCATTGCGGTTTCCCGGATGGTGGGCACAGCCTATGCCCAAGGACGGCGCCGGGAAGCGGATCGGGTCTTTTCCGTGGCATTCTGGCTGTTTTTCTTCTTGGGACTGTTTGGATGTCTTGTCATGTTCTTTGGGGCCAACCAGATTGCCCAATGGTACGGCAGTCCGGAAGCAAACTACGCCATCATGGCGTTGGCGCCCACCCTGTTCTTTATTTCCATTGAATCTTCTCTGCGGGGATATTTCCAAGGGCGTTCCAACATGGTGCCCACCGCCACATCCCAGACCATCGAGGCCGTGACCAAAGTCATCATCGGCGTAGGACTGGCCTTTTACATCATCCGGAACTTCCAAGTGGACCCGGACCGTTGGGCGGCTGTGGGCGCCATTGTAGGCGTGTCGGTCAGCGCCGGGCTGGGTGCCGCGTATCTGCTGGGATTTAAGTTCTTCCAAGGCCGCCGGGACCGGAGAAGCCATTGGCCGGAAGAGCCTATGCTCACTTCCCGACAGCAGATGCTGATCAACCTGGTGCGGTTTGCGGTGCCCATCACCATTGGGTCCTGCTTTTTGAGCCTTTTGGACACGGTGGACGGCGCCATCCTTTTGGACCGGCTGAAAAGCGCAGCCCTGTTTACCCAGGAACAGGCGGACTGGTGGAACGGCACTTTGGGCCATGCTCGGAAATTTTTCGACCTGCCCGGCGCCTTTGTGGTGCCCATTTCCACCAGCTTGCTGCCCATTCTTTCCGGCGCCATTGCCGCCCGGGACCAGCGGCAGGTGGACCGAATTTCCTCCACGGCTGTGCGGGTGACGCTGCTCATCGGGATTCCCTCTTCCGTTGGCATGGCCATTTTTGCCAAACCCATCTGCCAGCTGCTGCTTTACAACCAGCCGGAAGTGGCGGAAGGAGCGGCGCCTCTTCTGACCATGCTCAGCGTGGCCATTGTGTTTAGTGGGTTGCTCTTTACCACCAATGCCATTTTGCAATCCTTCGGACGGGCCACCCGGCCAGTGGTGGATATGGCGGTGGGAGGACTGGTGAAGATTGCCCTGTCCTATGTGCTCATCGGCATTCCGGAGATCAATGCCATGGGCTCCGCCATCAGCACGGTGGTGTCCTACTTGGTGATTGTCATCCTGAACCTGATCGCCATTCGGGGGAGCTTACCCCAGATGGACAGCGTGGTGAAAACCGCTCTGCCCCTGTTGTTGTCGGCGGCAGTGATGGGAATGGTATCCTATGGGTGCTACTGGCTTTTGACCTTGCTGGTTAGCCCCAAGCTGGCTGTGGTCCCGGCCATTTTCCTGGCGATCCTGGTATACGCCGTCTGCGTGGTGGTGTTCCGGGGCGTGGATTACGACGACGTGATCATGCTGCCCAAAGGGGAGACCCTGGCTCGCTTGCTTCACATGAAAAAGAAAAACAGTCCCCGCCATATGCGGTGATATTCCACGAAAAAAACAGGCACCCATGAGGTGCCTGTTTTTTTATAGCTTATAGCTCATCAGGTTCGGGCAGGGACAATTTCCGTCCAGTAGTCGTCCGGGTCGTGGATAAAGTACACGCCCATGGCCTGGTTTTCAAAGCAGATACAGCCCATGTCCTGGTGCATTTGGTGGGCGGCTTCAAAGTCGTCCACTGAAAAGCACAGGTGAATTTCATTGTCTCCCAGATTGTAGGGTTCTGTCCTGTCCCGCAGCCAGGTCAGTTCCAGCTTGTGGGAGGTGACACCATCTCCCAGAAACACCAGGGTAAAGCTTCCATCCGGAGCCACTGTCCGGCGTTCCTCTTGAAGGCCCAGGGCCTTCTTGTAAAATGCCACGGATTTTTCTAGGTCCAACACGTTCAGATTATTGTGGTCAAAAGAAAATTTCACGGTTTATTCTCCTTCCGTTTGGGTGGATTGGGTGAACAGTTCAAAGGTTTGCCCCGGAGCGGATACGTCCATCACATGCTTGGCGTATTCCCGGTAGGTGGGGGTGGATTTAAACAGGGGCACTACGGAATAGTCCCCCCACATGTGCATGGGGAACACATACTGGGCTCCAGCGGCTTCGAAGAAATACTTCATGCCCAGATCGAAATCCGCTTCCTGCCGGGGGTCCAGGGGCACAAAGGCCACGTCGATGGCTTTTCCGCCGGAAAGCAGGCCCAGCTCTGCCTTGTACTGGGCGGTCATCTGGTCGTTCTGGAACCGGGGAGCTCCGTCCCACACCCAGCAATTCAAATCCCCTGCATGGTAGATCCGTTTGCCTTCACACTGGATCAGGAAGGCTACGCCCATGTCGGTGGATTGAAGGGTGGCCACCTTCAGTCCGCCCACTTCGTAAAAGGAGCGGGGAGCCACAAAGGTGACCTGGTCCCGCAGGGCATCGGGAACCTGGAGGGGAGAGATGTCCTCGGACAGCAGATAGTGGACCTCCCGGCCCTCCTTGGCCAGCTGGAAAATCACAGGGGAGAAGTGGTCCCCATGGCTGTGGCTGGCAAACACATACAGGGGCTTGTCCACCTGGGGGAGATCCCCCTGGTAATAGTCGAAGAGCAGGCAGCAAGTTTCCAGCTCCACAAAGTAGGAGCTGTGGAAAATAAAGGTGACTTTCATGGGAATCCATCCTTTCTGAGTAATTCTATCATCCTATTTTCTACAGGTTATGTGCGGACTTTGGCATGAGAAAAACCGGCGGCATCCCGGGTGACTTCCACCCGGCAGGAAATCCTGTTTTTCAGCTCGGACACATGGGAGATAATGCCGATGAGCCTGCCGCTGGTTTGGAGCATGGCCAAAGCTTTCATGGCGGTGTCCAAGGTTTCCCCGTCCAGGGAGCCGAACCCTTCGTCGATGAACAGGGAATCCAGCCGCACCGCGCCGGAGTGATTCTGCACCACGTCGGAAAGGCCGAAGGCCAGAGACAGGGAGGCCAGAAATTGTTCACCTCCGGATAGGGTTTCAATGGACCGGGGGAGCATGGAGGCGCCATCCAGCACCTCCAGATCCAGACCACCCAAGGCGTTTCCCCCTTTGGGGCCTTCCATCAGGCGCAGGGCGTAGCGGCCCCGGCTCAAGGTGGAAAAGAATCGGTTGGCACTTACCAGCACCTCGTCCAACATGACGCTGAGCACATATTGTAAAATGGGCATTTTCCAGGGATTTGCCCCGGAGAGGGATTTGGACAGCCGGGCCAAGGCGGCGTATTCCCCTTCTTTCTGGGAAAGTTCTCCTTCCAGCTGCCAGACCTGTTCCAGCGTCCCTTCCAGAGCTTGAAGGGTACTGGAGGTTTTCCCCAATTCCTCCCGGCGGGCCAAGGTTTCCTGGCGGAGTTTTCCGCAGGTTTCCCGGAGCCCTGGCAGATGGGGAGGCTGGTCCCAGGGGGTGGGACAGGCACTGCGCTGGGCTTCCGCTTTTTGAAAGGCTTCCTGGGCCAGGGTCAGGGCTGTTTGAGCCCGTTCCCGCTGGGCGTCCCACTGCTGGGCCTCCTGAATCAGCTGTGCCGCGGCTTTCTCCCGGGCTTGATATTCCCGTCGCTTGTCCGTCAGGGCTTGTTCCAAAGCCTTCTGATCCAGTCCCGCGCAGGCTTCCCGGGCTTCTCTTGCCTGGGATTCCAGTTCCTTCACTTGGGCGGCCAAGGCGGAACGGGTTTCCCGCAAAGCCGCCTCCTCTTGGGACCGGGCTTCCTTTTCCTGGGTGAGGACCCGAAGTTTATTTCGGGCAGCTTCCAGCCGGGCGGCATCTCCTTTGGCGGATTTGGTCTCCAGCTCCAGTTTCCCCAACTGGCAGGCGGTTTCTTCCAAAGACAGTCCCTGGGAGCAAAGATCCTTTTGCTGCTGGGCCTGCTCTGTGGCCTGGACTGCTTCTCGCTGCCGGGATTCGGCCAGGGCTTCCGCTTTTCCGGCAGCTTCTCGGGCGGCCTTTTCCTGCTGCCGCAGAGTTTCCAGCTGACGGGGTTCCAAAGGCGTCTCCCCGTTAGGACTATTCCAGCAGGGATCGGGGTGCTCCAGGGAGCCGCACACGGGACAAGGCTCCCCTTCCCGCAAAGTATGAGCCAGCTCTAGGGCGGCGTTCTGCCGGAGGAGAGTTTCCTGGCGTTCCACCCGCTGGGATAAAGTTTCCCACAGAAGTTTCTTCCCCTGGGCGTCTTTCCTGCTTTCTTGTAAGGCCTGTTCCGCTTCCAGCTTTCGCCGTTCCCGCAGCTGCCATTCCTCCCAGGCTGCCTTCTGCTTTTCCAAGGCTTGCTGTTGTTCCAGCAGGGCCGGAAGTTTTTCTGCTGCTGCCTGACAGCTCTCCACAAAGGCATTTCCTCGCTCCAGACGCTGGGACAAAATTTCTCCCTGCTGCCGGAGTTCCTCCAGCTTTTGACTGGTGTCCCCCAGCTGTTTTCGGGCGGCAGCTACTTGTTTTCCGGCGGATTCGGCACGGTTCCACGCCTCCAGACGCTGGGTCAGCTGGGTTTCCTCTTGGGCCAACGTCACCGCCTGCTCCCGAAGGGTCTGGGCTTGATGCCGTTTTTCCTGAGCCAGGGGAAGGGTCTTTTCCGCTTGGGACCAGGCGGCTTTTGCCTCTTCCAAGGCTTTTTGCGTTTCCTCCCAAGCCTGGGTCAGCCGAGCGTAATTCTCCGCCGCCTGCAGCAGGGCTTCCGATTGTTCCAATTCCTGGGCCAGTTTCCGGGAAGTTTGGCGCAGTTCCCCTTCTCGACGGGCCAACTCCTTGGCCCGTTCTTCCAGAGCAGCAAGGGAGTCCGCCTGTTCCTTTTGGAGGAGAGAGGTTCTGAGGGCATCCTTTTGCCGGATGGTTTCCTCGGCAGTTCGGGAACGTTGATGGAACGCGTCGGTGAGCTCCTTCCAGATTCCGGCGGAAAACAGGGTTTTCAGCATCTCCCCTTTATCCTTGGAGTTAGCCCGGAGCAACCGGAGAAACTCCCCCTGGGGCAGAACGATCACCTGGGAAAACTGCTCGCAGGTCAGGTGGAGCAGTTGCTCTGCCCGGCGCCGGACCGCGCTTTCGCTGCCGCTTTCCAGCAGCCGGAATTCTCCCTCTTCCAGACGGAAGCATTCGTGGGTTTCCCGAAGCTCAGGTTCTTTGGTGCCCCGCTTGAGATGGGTGTATTGGCTGCGCCGGAACCGGTAGGTTTCCTGTTGCAGGGAAAAGTCGAACTCCACCAGGGTGGGGCACTCCTGGGGCGCACTCATACAGCGCATGCCGGCAAAATTCCGTTTTCCCCCGGTGGACCGGCAATAGAGGGCAAAACACATGGCATCCAGAAGGGAAGTTTTGCCTCCGCCAGTGGGACCGGTGATGAGAAATAACCCGTTCTCCTGGAAGCGGGTCAAATCCAGCTCCGTCTCTTCCAGATAGGGCCCGAAGGCCTGAAGCAGCAATCGTAACGGCCGCATGAATTCCATCCTTTCTCAGAAAATGTTTTCCCCAGGAGTTCTTATTCCTTCCGGAGGCCGGTGAGAATTTCTTGGAACAGAGCTTCATCCTGAGGGGAAGGTTCCAGTTGACAGACCTCCCGCAGAAAGGAGGAAAAAACAGTGGCCTCATCCTGGCCTTTTAGCCGGGAGGCACGCTCTCCCGTGACGCCGGAAGCCATCCAGGGATTGCTCACGGCCAGCAGGTTGGGGTAGTAGGGCCGAAGTCGTTCCGCGGCCAGCATGACCGGGGAGGTGTCCTCCAACACCAGCTCCAGATAGTCCTCACAGGGAGATTGCTTTCCCGCCTCCAGCAGAGTCTGAAATAGGCCGGTTACCCGGCGCACCTGACGCAGGGGAGTCACAGGGACAAATTCCTGAAGCATCTCATGGCCCGTCCACTCCAGACTGACAAATCCCTTTTTCTGATTGGCTTCGTCCACCGAGTATTGTAAGGGGGATCCAGAATACCTTCCCCGATCCCCTGCTTTTTGGGGGCCGTGAAGATGGCCCAGCGCCACATAGTCAAAAGAATCGAAGAGGGAGGGGGGAACCTGTCCGCTGCCTCCCACAAACAAGGTGCTCTCGGAGTCGGAGGTCTGGGATCCGGCGGCAAAACAGTGGGACACCAGCAGATGGCCGGCACCTGGCAGGAACAGGGGCCGCAGCTTTTCCACCAGGGCCCGGAAACAGGCCCCCTCTCCCCGGAGAGAGTCGTCCCCCAGATATTCTCTGGCCTGGGAAGTGTCAAAATAGGGGAGAAGGAACAGCTGTAAAATTTCCCCCTGCTCTTCCAGCACCACCGGAGAAAAGGCATCTTCCAGAGCTGTGGCGAAGTAGACCCCACTTTGGCGGAGCGCCCCCTTCAACAGTGCCATCCGGTCCGCGCCGTCATGGTTGCCGGAAATGATGCAGACCTTGACTCTCAGTTCCACCAGACGGGCCAGGGTGGCGTCGAACAGGCGAATGGCCTCGGGAGGGGCAATCTGCCGGTCATAAACATCCCCTGCCAAGATCACACAGGCGGGCCGCTCCCGTTCTACCGCCGGAAGAAAAACTTCCTGCAGAAACCACCGCTGATCCTCCAGAAGGCTACGGCCATAGAGCATCCGTCCCAGATGCCAGTCGGATGTGTGGAAGAGTTTCATGGGGCCCTCCTTTTTAAAATTTGTTAAGAATTCAGGGGTTTCCTTTTGCTGCAAAATAGGGTAAAATGAAAAGACAGCGATTTATGGTAAACTGCCCCGATGGATCCTATTGTACCATATTTGAATCCAGAAAGGGAGACACCCAGTAAAAAAACACCCGGGGGCAGGGGAAAC
>UQQZ01000011.1 GCA_900543305.1 uncultured Oscillospiraceae bacterium | reverse complement strand
CACTTTACCTACCGCGTACTGGGTGAGAAAGTGGCCAACGCGTTCAAAGACGGCGCCAAGCTGAAATAACCGCCTGATGTACCCCCGGGGCAAAAGAGGGGCGGAGGTTTGTCCTCCGCCCCTCTTTGGTGAGCAGCATGACGCACCGGTCTATGCCGATTCCCAGACCGCCCGTAGGGGGCATACCGTACTTCAGAGCGGTGAGAAAGTCCTCGTCCATCTCGTCCTTCCGGGCATAGAGGTGGATACGGCCGGACTTGTCCTGCATATCGCAGAAGGAGACCTTGCCCCTGTTGCCATGAGAAAAATCTCCAATCCAGGCGGTTGTTTCTTCATAAAGCGCACTGTAATAGGAGGAATTCTCCCCGTTAAGACTGTTTTCCTTCCAATTCCTGATATTGCGACAGTGCTAGGGCCAACTGATCCGGACAGGAAGTGCCTTTCTCCAGGCACTGAATTCCTTTCAGCTGCGCGATTGCGTCCTCCACACGCATTCCAACCAGCAGGCGTGTAAGTGCCTGGGTAAAGCCGGGACAGCCCAACACAAATTCCACCGACCGGATCACTCCATGGTCTACTTCAAACTTGATTTCTTTGGCACAGGTGCCTTTGGTCTCATAAATCATACGGTTCTCTCCTGTCTCTGGCAATTCTTAAGGATTTGCTGTATAATAGCAGAATAGACCTTCCCATAATGGGAAAGTCAAGGGGAAATCAAGGAGGAATCACAAATGCAGGGCTATCTTTCCATCAGTGATTTTGCTAAGCTGCGCAACGTACATCCCAAATCGCTGCGGTACTACGAGCGGATCGGCGCGCTGATTCCCGCCTATACCGATCCGGAGACAGGCTACCGGTATTATGCTTTGGAACAACTGGTGGAGATGGACATGATTCTCATGTGCCTGGAACTGAACATCCCCCTGCGGGATGCGGAACAATACCGACAGCCCAACCAGACATTGGACATTCGGCATCTGCTTCAGGATGGACAGCAAAAGGCCCTGGAAAAACTTGCCCACCTCCGCAATACCATGCAGCAGATGGAGGAGGCACTCCGCCGGATCGAGGAAAACCAACGCTATCAGGAACAGGAGGGTGCCTATCGACGGCATCTGCGCCAGCGGCTTATTTTGCGGGAACCCTTCATCCCCTCTGGAGGAGAACTGGCGTTCAAGCAGAGCTCTGCAAAGATTTTCCTTCGCGGACAATCTCTGGGCTTACTGCCCGCTTTTACCTTTCCCATTGGTCTGATTGCCCGGCGGCAGGGAGACCGCACGGATACCTACATCTTTCTGGAGGTGCTCCAGCAGAAGGATGGGATTGCCAACCTGGAAGTGCTGCCTGAGGGAGACTATCTCTGTCAGCAAAAACCCCCACAAGCGCTGGATCACATGGATACACTGATTTCAGAATACTTTGTCCAGCATCCCAAGGCAAAGCAGGTCATGATCACCAATCTGACTTCTGCTTACTTCGATCTGAAGGGACCATTGCTGGAGCTACAGGAACAAATTTGACGAAAGAGGGCGTTGGGAGTTTTCCCAGTGCCCTCTTTCTTTTTAAAAAAACTTTTCTTCCCTCAAATATTCCGCTTGACCTTCCTATTATGGGAAAGTTTATAATGGCGAATTGCGGGGATGTTTCCCGCCAAATCAAAAGTAAAACGGAGGAAGAAAAAACATGCAGGCGGAAACAAATCCCCTGGGGTATGAACCCATTGGAAAGTTGCTTGGCAAGTTTGCCGTGCCCAGCATCATCTCCATGGTGGTCAGTACCTTGTATAATATTGTAGATCAGATTTTTATTGGCCGTGGCGTAGGCTATTTGGGTAACGGCGCAACCAATGTGATTCTGCCACTGACTGTGATTGCCCTGGCTCTTGGCTTGATGATCGGAGACGGCACCACCGCCTACTTCAGTCTGTGCCTGGGACAGGAAAACCGTCAGAAGGCCGCACAGGATGTGGGCAATGCCATCACCCTAACGGTGGCAGTCAGCATTTTGCTGACCATCTTATCTCTGGCGTTTCTAAAGCCCCTCTGCGTCCTATTTGGTGCCACCGACGCCACCATGCCCTATGCGCTGGAGTATGGATTCATCATTGTATTAGGCTTTCCCTTTTATATGTTCGGCATGGGGTTTAACTCCATTGTCCGTGCCGACGGAAGTCCGGTCTACGCCATGCTGTCCACATTGAGCGGGGCAATTTTGAATACGATTCTGGACCCGCTTTTTATTTTTGTCTTTCACATGGGGGTAACAGGAGCTGCCATCGCAACGGTTCTGGGGCAGATTGTCTCCTGCATCATGACCTTACTTTACCTGGGAAGGTTCCGGTGCATCACCCTGACGCCTGACTGCCTGATCCCCCGATGGAAGCTGTGCGGGAGAGTTTGCAGCCTTGGAATTTCCAGCTTCTTTCTTCAGCTGGCGGCCACCATCGTCATTACCGTGATGAACAATGTGCTGGTCCTATACGGCGCCGCCTCCAAGTATGGCGCGGAAATTCCCATGACCACTCTGGGCATTACCATGAAGGTCAATCAGATCATTACCGGCATTGTCATCGGCATCTCCGTGGGCTCCCAGCCCATCATCGGATACAATTATGGCGCTGGAAAGACAGAGCGAGCCCAGAAGACCTATCTCTTGGCAATTATCTGTTCCACACTGGTCATGGGCGTAGGGACACTGGTGTTTCAGTTCTTCCCTGACCGCATCGTCAGTATTTTTGGTTCGGAATCCCAGCTCTATCAGGAATTTGCCGTTAAGAGCCTGCGGATTTTCCTGCTGTTAATCCTTCTGAACGGGTTCCAGCTGTGCACAGGCACCTTTTTTCAGGCAGTGGGAAAACCCGTGCAAGCCACGCTGATTTCCCTGTCCCGGCAGGTACTTTTCCTGTTGCCTGCCCTGCTGATTTTACCCCACTTTTTGGGGGTGGAAGGCGCACTGTGGGCTGGACCAGTAGGCGATGCCTGCGCCTTCGTGCTGGCACTGGCCTTTGGCCTAGCGGAATGGAGAAAAACCGCTCAATCATCCAAACAACACCATCATTTTTCTAGGGAGGATTCTTCTTATGACACACCTATCTGATCCCATTACCATCCGGAATCTGACCCTACCGAACCGTCTGGTGATGCCCCCTATGGCCACCGCAAAGGCGGACGAGAACGGCTATGTGACCGACGCGGTATGCGAATACTACCGGGAACGGGCCAAGTACAGCAAAGTGGGTCTGATCATCACGGAACACAGCTATATTCACCAACAGGGCAAGGCCCATCCCGGTCAAACCTCCATATCCTCCGACGATGTGATCCCTCCCCTTCGGGGCCTCACCGAGTGTATCCACCAGGAGGGAGTCAAAGTCTTTGCTCAACTCAGCCATGCGGGGTCTGCGGCGCTGTCTGAGACCACAGGGCAACCTCCAGTTGGTCCCAGTCCGATCTATCACCCCAAGCAGCGGGAAGAATTGCCAGCGGAGATGACTCTCCAGCAGATCCAGCAGGTCACGGAATGGTTTGCCCAGGCGGCGCTTCGGGCCAAGCAGGCCGGATTTGACGGAGTAGAAATCCACTCCGCCCATGGCTATCTCCTCAACCAGTTTTTCTCCCCGTTGGTCAACCATAGAACCGATGCGTACGGTCCTCAGTCGGTGGAAAACCGCGTCCGCTTCCATCGGGAAGTCATCCAGGCGGTACGGCAGGCAGTAGGCGAGGATTTTCCCATTGCCCTGCGGCTGGGTGGCTGTGACTATGAGGCCGGAGGGAGTACCGTGGAGGACTGTGTGGAGGCCTGTAAGCTGCTGGAGCACAGCGGTGTGGATCTGCTCCATCTCACCGGCGGCATGAACGGCTTTCTTCGCCCTGGTCACGGGGAACCCGGTTATTTCCAGGATCTGTCTGTTCCTGTGAAGCAGGCGGTTCACCTCCCCGTTCTTCTGACGGGAGGGGTTACCACCCCAGCTCAGGCTGAGGCCCTTCTAGAGAAGGGATGTGCCGATCTCATTGGTGTGGGCCGGGCAATCTTCAAAAATCCCCACTGGGTAGACTGATGGATGCCAGCGTCATTAACACAGGAAAGAGAAAATACTTCCCAACGCACCTGGAGACTGGCCCGCCAAAACACCCCCAAAATCCGCACTGCCGACGTGTGGGTTTCGGGGCGTTTTGCCTCTGATTCTACTAGTTTTCTACGGTGATTTTCTTAGAATTCCGTTAAAATCCTGCTGTCCTCCCACGGATTTCCTGACCTGGAAATTCCCACCTTTCTCTGTTTCGAGTTGCCAAAAACGGCCAAAACTCTGGGATTTTTCCCTTCCTCCAGGTTCTCCCATCTTCCGTCAAATTCCGCTGAGCTCGGAATTTCCGCACTCACTCGAAAAACGGGGCCGGGAGACCGGTAAAGTCATCGTGACCGTTCCCGGAGAAAGCTTGGCCCAGGCTGTGATGGCCTGCGGCAGTTCCACAGGTGCCCCCAGCCACAAGGTAGAGGAAAACCATATTGAGATGACTTCTGTAGAGGGCAGTGACATTCAGATTCCGGTAGATACCCGCCTTGCGATAATCGGAACTTTGCAGCAGTCTGTGGAAGTGGGCGACCACATTCTGCACATCTGTCAGGTGGACAAGTTTCTGGGAGACGAGAACAAAAAGGGGCTCTATGCTTGGAACGGCTTCGGCAAAGTGGCTCCGGCAGTGGAAGGCTGAGGCAAAAAACGACTGGGAGAATTCCAATGGCGGTGTGCATCCAATCCCAGATTCAGAATATGAACCTGGTCATCGGCTGTACCATCGGTTGCAGTTACTATGGGTGGTTATCGGCACGGAAACCGGACGCCGAAAGGGAAAATCCGTGTCAAAACCGGAGCAAGTGCGAAACTTGACCCATCAAGCCCATGTTCTGGGCATTCCGGTCTTTATGAAAGAAGACCTGCTTCCCATAATGGGAGAGGAACAGATCATCCAGGAATTGTCCCCGACGTTTCGCAAGGAATTGGAGGAGCAGCGCAAATGGCAGAAATGATGGAAAACGGCATCTTGATCCGAGATGTGGAAGCAAAAAATATCATGACCAAATCCAGCCTGCCGGTGGGTGGCTACTCGGTAAACCCCTATGTGGGATGCACCCACGGCTGCAGGTACTGCTATGCCTCCTTTATGAAGCGCTTTACCGGCCACACCGAGCCCTGGGGAACCTTTCTGGATGTAAAGCACTGGCCGGAAATCCAAAATCCCCGGAAGTATCAGGGACAGCGGGTAGTCATCGGCTCAGTAACTGACGGCTACCTCCCCCAGGAGGAGCAGTTTCAAAACACCCGCAAACTGCTGAAACAGCTGAAAGGCAGCGGGGCGGAGATTCTCATCTGCACCAAGTCCGACCTGGTCGTGCGAGATATGGACTTACTGAAAGAGTTAGGAAAAGTGACGGTCTCCTGGTCCATCAACACGCTGGACGAGAAATTTCGGGCAGACATGGACAACGCAGTGAGCATTGCACGGCGGCTATCCGCCATGAAGCAGGTCTACGACGCAGGCATCCGTACCGTCTGCTTTATTTCGCCGGTGTTCCCTGGAATTACGGATTTTGAGGCAATTTTCCAGCGGGTCAAAAACCAGTGCGATCTGGTCTGGCTGGAAAACTTAAATCTGCGGGGCGGCTTCAAGCAGGAGATTCTGGAGTACATCGCCCAGAAATATCCCCACCTGGTTTCCCTCTATGATGCCATCTACCACAGGGGAGACCGAAGCTATTTTCACTCTTTGGAAGATCAGGCAGCACGATTGGCCCAAGAAAATAGCTGTCCCTTTGTAGACAATGAGCTGCCATACGGTCGCGCAGAACCGGGCCACCCGGTGATCGTGGACTATTTCTACCACGAAGAGGTTCGAGGGTCAGAGAATACCGGAAAGCGTAGAAGGGCCCGTGGTGAAAAGGACAAATAAAGAACGCTCCTGAAAGAGAAGAAGCCATAGAACTGATACTTGTGACGAGGGACACAAGTATCAGTTTTTTTGTGGTTACAAAAAGAAGGATCAAAGAAACAATCATCGGCTATAAAAAGCCCTTTACACGTATTATTATAATGGTTATAATAATATGTGTAAGAAAGGAGGAGAGATTGTGAAAGACTCGACCAGTATCAAACGAGAAAACAAACGGCAGATCCGGAAACTTTTGATCTGCGGGGAATCTTATACCAAGCAACAGATCGCTTTCCAAACCGGCCTCAGTGTAGCCAGCTGCAACACCTATCTCAACGAGATGGAAACCACTGGTGAAGTTCTGGGAGAAAAGCAAAAGCTCCATGATGTGGGCCGCAACGCTGTGGTCTACAAACTAAACGAGGACTTTGAAAGCATTCTTTGCGTCTACTTTGAATGGATCCAGGGCATCAAATCCATTACCACCGCAGTCTTCTCCCCCACCGGCAGGCTGCTTTCTCAAACAGTACACCCATACGAACCCTTAGATGCCTCTGTCATTGAGCAAGAAGTCGCTGAGAGTATAGGGCAATTCCCCAATGTGAGCCAGATCATGGTGGGGACACCCAGTATTGTGGAAAACGGCGTGATCCGTCACAGTGATATTTTGGAATTGGAAAATGTACCGCTGAAGGCCCTGCTGGAAGAAAAATTCCATCGTCCGGTTTTCCTTGCCAATGATATGCACTATAAAGTGTACGGGTACTATCGTCAGGAACAAATCTCCGATCAGATCGTCACGCTGATCAACTATCCTTCCGGTGTGCTTCCTGGAACCGCTACCGTTCACAAAGGCGTTTTGTTGACCGGAAAGAATTTATTTGCCGGTATGGTTGGTTTTCTGGATTATGGGATGAGCCTGGAGCAGCAGATAAAACGACTACACCGTCCTACGGCAGAGCCTTTGATCACCCAAGCTGCCATTGCGCTGATCTCCATTTTGAACCCTCACCTGCTGCTGTTTACCGGCGATCTTTTACAGGAAAACGATTTGAATCACATTTACACAGCCTGCCAGAAGTGCATTCCGAAGGAGTATATGCCCGACTTTGTGTTCCTCCCCAGCACCCAGGAGTATTATCTGAAAGGGATGTACTGGATGGCCATAGACAGAAAGGAGCTCACAACATGACAGAACGAGAAAAAATGGAGCAGGGACTGCTCTACGACGCCAATTATGACCAGGAATTGCTTGCGGAACGGGCACGGTGCAAGGATCTGTGTTTTTCATTTAATCAGCTGAAACCCTCCCTGGTTTCGGAGCAAGAAAAGATCATCCGTCAGCTCTTTGGGAAAACGGGAAAACAATTTTGCGTAACCGCTCCCTTCTGGTGCGACTACGGACGCAATATCGAGATTGGAGAAAACTTCTACACCAATCACAACTGCATCATTCTGGACGGGGCCAAGGTGACCTTTGGGGACAATGTGTTCATCGCGCCCAACTGCACCTTTTCCACGGCAGGCCATCCACTGGACGTGGAACAGCGGAACCAGGGTCTGGAGTACGCCTACCCCATTACCGTGGGGGACAATGTTTGGTTTGGCGCATCGGTGACGGTGCTCCCCGGCGTCACCATTGGAAGCAATACAGTGATCGGGGCGGGAAGCCTTGTGAATCGTGACATTCCCGACGGAGTGATCGCCGTGGGCAATCCCTGCCGGGTGCTGCGGAAAATTACGGAAGAGGACAAAAAGAAGTATTGGAGGAATAAAAGTGAATCTTGACGTCGATCACTCGTATCCCAAACAAGATCCCAGTCTAGAGGAAACACCCCGCACAGCTGCCCAACTGATGGGTGAGAAACCTATCAAGAAGCTTGGATTTGGTTTCATGCGTCTCCCCCTGCTCGATGAAAACGACCCCGCTTCCATCGACCTGAAACAGACCAAGAAAATGGTGGATACCTTCCTGGCCCATGGCTTTACCTATTTTGATACTGCCTGGATGTACTGCGGGTTTCAGAGCGAACCTGCAATCCGGAAAGCTCTGGTAGAGCGATATCCCAGGGACCGTTTTACACTGGCCACGAAACTTCATATCGGCTATGTGGAAAAGGATCAAGACAGAGATGAGATTCTTTCCAGACAGTTGGAGAAAACGGGAGTGGAGTATTTCGATTACTATCTTCTCCACGACGTGAACGCTCAGCATCTTCCCCTTTATGAGCGCTATGACTGCTTTAATTGGCTTCTCGAAAAAAGGCAACAAGGTGTTGTCCGAAACATTGGGATCTCCTTTCATGGCGACGCTCCTTTGCTGGAGCAAGTGTTAACAAAGTATCCTTTTTTGGATTTTGTGCAGCTGCAGATTAACTATCTGGATTGGGAAAGTCCCGGAGTTCAAAGCCGGTTGTGTTACGAGACAGCCCTTCGCCACAAGAAGCCTGTAGTAATCATGGAGCCTGTCAAGGGCGGTGCGTTGACACATGTCCCCAGAGAGGCGGAACAAGCCTTTCGAGCCTGTCATCCCCATCTATCCATAGCTTCCTGGGCAATCCGCTTTGCCGCCAGTTTAAACCATGTGATCACTGTACTCAGCGGCATGAGCAATCTTGCCCAATTGGAAGACAACATAAGTTTCATGACGGATTTTCATCCTATGACCGACCAGGAAAAGGCGCTGGTGCTGCAATGGGCCCCCTCTATTCAGCAGGAAACTGTCATTCCCTGTACAGGCTGTGGTTACTGTTTGGATGGGTGCCCGAAGCAAATTGCCATCCCCAAATATTTTGGCCTGTATAACACAGAACACCAACACAACCAACAAAAGGGATACACTTCTCCAAAAGAGTATTATAACGATACCCTGACTCGCATCTTTGGCGCAGCAGGAGACTGTCTCCACTGTGGGAAGTGTGAAAAGATCTGCCCACAGCATCTGCCGATTATGCAGTATCTGAAAGCAGTAGCAAACTATTTTGGAAAGTAAATATCACAGTTTGTTTGAAATAGTCATCTCTTTCCGCATACTGCGAAAAATCACACAAAAGAATAAAAGACGTACTGGAGGAAGAAACCATGAACTTTGATGTAAACAATCTGCAATGGACAAGAGAGCCCAAAAGCTGCGTTATCTCCCCGGACCGCATCGAGATCGTCACCCTGCCCCACACGGATCTGTGGCAGAGGACCTACTATCATTTCCGCAACGATAACGCGCCGGTGCTCCAAATGACCACCGGGGAGAAATTCTTCTCCTTTGTGGTCAAGACAGAATTCACCGAAAGCCACCACCGGTTTGACCAGTGCGGTGTGGTGCTGTATCTGGATTCCGAGAATTGGCTGAAAGGTTCCATTGAGTATGAGAATGAGCGTTTCCAGCATTTGGGCAGCGTGGTCACCAACCACGGCTACTCGGACTGGGCGACCACGGAGATTCCCGCCAGCATCAAATCCATGTGGTATCGTCTGAGCCGCAGAGAGGATGATTTCTGCATCGAGTGTTCCGAGGACGGGGTGGCCTTTCACCAGATGCGGGTCTGCCACCTCCATGAGGCTCAGGGGAACATTCAGTTTGGGATTTACGCCTGCAGTCCGGAGGACTCCTCTTTCCGGGCAGTTTTTACCAACATGGAAATGACCGAATGCAAGTGGCTTGCCCACGACGGCCAAGCGCCGGACGAAGATTGCTGATACCTCGGGGGAGCTTTCTAAACAAAACCAGCAAAACCTAAACGCTCAGCTTTGCTGATAAGTTACATAGCAGGGCTATGGCTGTCTGCGGCACTTTACTGGTATCTCATAAGGGATTGTCAAATCAGAACGGTGATAGGCGGAAAACAGCTGGGAATCGTATCGGGAGGCGCAAAAAAGAAATTGATACCTGCGTGAAGAAATACACGCTCTCCAAGGGGATCAAACTGACGGAATATGAAAAGTACGGGAAAACCGCTCCATTGAAACGTAATATTGCCATCATTGAGAATGTGGAACTTGTATTGGCATTTGGAGACGGTGTCTCCCGAGGGATCCCCATAAAGGTTTTCTATCGGCTAAACGGAATTGACCACTCAAAGGCTACTGTGAGTGATCTGTAAATCATCAGCATCCGGGATTTTCTTGCCAAGCAGTTGACATGTTCCCCATCCTCTGGTATCATTTTCAAAAAACAAATCACCGGAGGACAGTGTGCCGTAGCACGGGGGATCGTAGGCTGTTTGCCTGCAGGCCGCCTGTCAGATAAGGTGTCGAGTGCGCTCGGTTTTTCGCAATGTACATTGCGCGAAAACCGGGCTTTTTTGTTAAAGTTTAGAAAAGAGGAGCATTCAGAATGATGATCGAAACCCAACGGCTGATCCTGCGCCCGTTCCAGGAATCCGACGCGGCAGACGTATACGAGTATCTGAAGGAGCCTGCCGTACACTGCTTTGCCTGCATGAAGCTGCATTCTGTGGAGGAGGCGAAGGCGGAGATGCACAAACGCAGCAAAGAAACAGAATACACCTTTGCTATCGTCCTGAAAGAGAACGGTAAAGTCATCGGCGAGATCGACGCGGTGTCTGAAGCCACCGCTCCCGATGAAGACTGCGCGCCCAGGGATACCTTCAGTCCTTGCTGGATGCTCAACAAGGACTATCATGGGAAAGGATATGCCTACGAAGCCGCCCATGCCTTCTTTGATTATCTGTTCCGGGAAAAGGGTGCCCGACGGATCTACGCCTACACCGAGGACTACAACTTCTCCAGCCAACGCCTTTGTGAAAAGTTGGGAATGCGGCGGGAGGGGCTGTTCCTGGAATTTGTCACCTTCGTGAACAATCCGGACGGTACACCCCTCTACGAGAACACATATCAGTACGCCATTTTGCGGAAAGAGTGGCATTGACAACTTCCCCCACCGATGTCCATGGGAGTTTTGGGAATCCGCATCAATCACACTCCTTCTGTCTGTGGACTGCGCTTCTCTGGCGTCCGAAAAAATCCGGGGCGCGATTTCTTTTTTCTTGATATATGGTTTAGAAAAACTTCTTTTCATCCCAACTGAGACTCCATCGAAGGGCCAAGCTGTTTGCTCATTTCAAACTGCCGTGTCACCTCTTGGAAATGAAGTGAATCAAACAGCTCCAGCACTTGCGGGTAAGAAGTATCAAGATTTTTCACACCGATGCTGGAAAAGGTGGAAAGTAAGCTCTGCACAATCAATTTCAAAGACGGCAACTCCTGGTAGCCAAGCTGAAGAATTGACCCATTTTCTTTGGCATACACACAGAAGGCTGAAATTTTATCTCCTTTCCGGATATATCGTACACCGTAGAGGTGGGGATTCTTTTGCAGCACACCGGTGGAATGCTCGAAGCAAGGTTTCACTGTAACGCAGTTTGACACTGCAGAGAAGTCAAATTGGGAGAACTCACACTCTTTCCCTGGGAACTGGATATTCCAGACAGTCCCCTCCCCCGATTGCAAAACAACATATTCCCGGTCCACAGCAAACCCGTGTTTTTGATACAGCTGAATGGCCCTCTCGTTTTGTTTCAGCACTTCCAAATAATAGGCTTCTACCTTTGCCTGGACAAGCTGACGTTCCATGATTTGAAACATCTGGTGGAAAACGCCCTTCCCCCGATGTTCCGGGATCACCGCGGTACCCACATCAAAAACAACCCTTTGCCCGTGATACAGGCTGCTGGAATTAAAAATAAACCCCACCAGCTTACCCTCCATGAAAGCACCATAAGACAGCGCCAAGTCCACACCGCTTTGTTCCAAAACCCCACGCAGCTGCTCAGGAGACAGTGCCATGGGGAAATAGTAATCTGAAAATGCCAGACAAAAACACTCCGCCAGTTGTTCATATGAACTATCTTCCAAAGTTTTGTATTGATACATAGATTTTCTCCCTTTCCCAGCCAAAGTTTGCTGTACCTCATTGCCATGGACATGAGCCTGGCCCGCGTGCTGTTCCAACTGTTTCAAGATCACCTTCCTCACCGGCTGGCACTGCCGCACATCGCTGAGATAGATCTCGTGGTGAAAGCGGTTTTTTCCAAAGTCCAGCTCCAAGCCCTGGGATTTGGCATACTCCTCTATGGCGGCCAAGGTGGCAGGCTCGTTGTCGTAGGAGCCGACATGCATACACTGAACACACAGCCCTTTCGCCCTTTCTCCTTGCTTGTATGATACCATAGGAACAGGAGCGCTATCTGCCATGTTTCAAAAGAACATACGCAAAAAATCTTCTTCCAAAAGGTGCCCTTGTTCTTCCCCTGCTCCCATGCTATGATAGAAAAAAGGGACCGCTTCCAAAGCTTTCCCATAGGCTCGAAACGACCTACAGAGGAGGATCTGACTATGAAACACAAGGTGCGCGTAACAGTTCTGGATAAAAAGCTGTACCCTGAACTGCAACAGGAATACTGTGATAACCCCTATGCAGGGGTATGCTCCGTCTACAACGTGGGAGATGTGTTTGAGTTCTACCGGGCAGATGGCCGGGACGACTTCTGGCACATGGGGATCAACACCCTGGTTCACACCGAAGGCAACCCAGACAAGGTAGCAGGGGGACCCAAGCTGGCTTTCTGTTCGGAAGCCTGGGACGCCATTTCCCGCTATGTTTACGCAGGCCTTCAGGGAGGGTCCATCATGCACGGCTGGATGAAGGACGAAACCACCATGATCACCTGCTGCAATGATGGCACCCGTCCGGTGATCTTCAAGATCGAACGCATCGACTACGAGGACTGAACCCTTCCTCAGGAGGTACCACATGACCTATGAAAAAGTCTTTCAAATGGAACTGAAAAAGGTCTATCCCCTGCTGGTGGCCAAAGCAGAGAAAAAAGGACGCACCCGGGTGGAGGTGGACCAAGTCACCTGCTGGCTCACCGGGTATAGCCAGGATGAGCTGACCTCCTTAGTGGACAGTGGCATCACTTACGGAGATTTCTTTCGAAATGCCCCAGCACCCAACCCCAATCGAAAGCGGATCACCGGATCCGTCTGCGGAGTGAAGGTGGAGACCATCGAGGACCCGCTGATGCAGGAGATCCGCTATCTGGACAAACTGGTGGATGAGCTGGCCAAGGGCAAAGCAATGGATCAAATTCTGCGAAAATAAAAGACTCCGAAAGGGATGAGACGATGGTGTCTCATCCCTTTCTCTTTGCCCTTGCCCAGCTTGGGGTTGCCGGTGTAGGACAGAAAGCACATATTCTACAATTCTGACCAAAACACGACCTAATTTCTCAGAAATTGGCATTTTCTTTCTTGACATTTTCAAATAAGCCTTTATAATTCAACTGGTACTACCAGTTGAAAGAGGGAACGCTTGTGAAGTATGTCAAACAGTTCAGTATTATTTTGCTCATTACATTTTTGGGAGAACTGCTCCATATTCTCATTCCGCTGCCGATTCCGGCCAGTGTGTATGGTCTGGTGCTGATGTTGATTGCGCTGAAATCCGGTCTTGTGAAAGTAGAACACGTAAAAGAGACTGCCGTTTTCCTGATTGAAATTATGCCGGTCATGTTTATTCCGGCCGGGGCAGGACTTTTGGAATCCTGGGGCGTATTACAGCCGATTTGGCTGCCGGTATGCATCATTACCGTGGTGACCACTGTGATCGTCATGGTAGTTACCGGACGGGTGACACAGGCAATTATCCGGCTGGAGAAAAAGAAAAAAGAAGGAAAGCAGGCGTAAATTGTGTTTACAGATTCTCTATTTTTTGGCGCGGCAATCAGTCTACTTGCCTATGAAGTGGGACTCTTATTGCGAAAAAAGTTTAAAAGGGCTATTTTTAACCCCCTGCTGATTGGCATTCTCTGTGTCATTGGGGTCTTGGCCATTTTCCATATCAAATATGATAGCTACAATGTGGGTGGACAATATATCAGCTACCTGTTAACGCCTGCCACGGTTTGTCTGGCTGTCCCGCTCTACGAGCAGTTGTCCCTGTTAAAGAAAAACCTGGTGGCTGTGGCGGCGGGGATTGTTTCCGGTGTCTTGGCCAGTTTGGTCAGCGTGTTGCTGTTGTGTAAACTGTTTCAATTTTCCCACGAAGAGTATGTGACGCTGCTGCCCAAGTCCATCACCACGGCCATCGGTATGGGCGTATCGGAAGAACTGGGCGGAATTGTGACCATCACAGTTGCGGTGATTATCATCACCGGTGTGCTGGGCAGCGTTATTGGAGAAATTGTTTGCAAGCTGTTCCGGATTCAAGAACCTATTGCCAAAGGCTTGGCGCTGGGCACCGCGGCACATGCCGTCGGAACTTCCAAAGCTATGGAAATGGGTCCCGTTGAAGGGGCAATGAGCAGTCTGGCCATTGCAGTGGCCGGCCTTTTGACCGTAATTGGCGCCTCTGTATTTGCGCAATTTATGTGACAGAAATGAGGAATCGCATGATGGAGAACTATATCATTACCATTGGCAGACAGGCGGGCAGCGGCGGACGAGAAATTGGCATGCGTCTGGCCCAGCGGCTGGGGATTCCCTACTACGGGAGGCAAGAACTGATGCAGATCGCAAAAGGAACCCCGGATTATGAGGAAGTCCAATCCTTTTACGAGGAACAGCCCGTGAACAGCTTGCTCTACGCCCTCGCAACCATCAACTCCGAAGATGACATGGGACGCATCCCCTTCCGGCGCATCCGGCAGCTGTGCAGCAAAACCTCCTGTGTGTTGATCGGCCGCTGCGGCGGGTACATCTTCCGGGGGCAAGAGCGGGCTGTCAGTATCTTTCTCCACGCATCTGAGGACATTCGAGCCCAACGAACCATGGAAGACTATGACCTGCCGCTGAAAAAGGCAATGGAGCTGAACCAGCAAACGGACAGCGACCGGGCAGCTTTTCATCGATACTACACCAAAGAGGAATGGGGCGCCTCTGCCCACTATGACCTCTGTCTGGACAGCGGTATCTTGGGGGTTGATGGCACTGTAGAGGTCATTTTAGCCTATCTAAAGATCCGGGGCATTGTTCAATAACCATGGCAGGTGAGATTGTGGACACGGAATATTCCAAGGAAAAAGCATACGTCACTGTGATTGCGTACATCAAGCAACTGGTGCAAGACGGGAAACTGGCATTTGGCGGCAAACTGCCCTCAGAACGAGAAATGATGGCAACCCTGGGATTGGGCCGCAACTCCATTCGGGAGGCGTTGCGCACATTGGAAAACATGGGCTTACTCTCCTGTGTCCATGGCAAGGGAAACTATCTGGTCAACCAGATTGGCGAGAGTTTTAGCAGTGTTTTCTCCATGCTGCTGTTCTTAAAACAGAGCAACTTTGATGAGATACAACAGCTGCGCCGGGGACTGGAAATGCAATCCCTGCTCTTGGCTGTTCAAACAGCCGATTGCACCACTGCCGCAGCCCAGGCCCAGTGGCGTGAGACCCTGGAGCCACTGGGCAAACTGGTGGACAGCATGCGGCAAGCTACCGGCCACCAGCGGGTCACCTTGGATTCCGCTTTTCACGAAGCGCTCATCCAGTGCAGCGCGAATCGTCTTTTTGCCGTCCTGCAAAAAGCCGTCTCCAGCCTCTGTGAAGCTGCCATTGAGAATGTTCTGACCACTGCCACCGACGCCCAATGGCAGGCGTTGGTGGACTGCCACGAAACCATTTACCAATCCTTACTCAACCGAGATGCCCAGGCCGGCATCGCTGCTATCGACCAGCACTACGCCCAGCCTTCCCCAGAGAGCCGAATTCCCGGCTAAACAGATCGGAAATTTCTTTGGCTTTCACATAACTTTGATCAACTTGCTCCCTCTACAAATGTTGTCCCATTTTTGTTGAATTTAAGTATACAACGGAATTGCGTTTACAATTGACTTGTGCTATACTTACGCGGAAATTCAATGGGAATGGAGAGAGGGTATTGAAAACAAAAACTGGGTTTTCCTGGGGAAATTTTCTCCGGAACCTTGCGGTGATCGCCATCCCTGTCGCGCTGCAAAACCTATTGACCACGACAGGAAGCATGGTCGACACCATGATGATCGCGCCACTGGGTGAAACCTCTGTTGGCGCCGTGGGGCTTTGTGCCCAATTTTCGTCGCTGATGTTCTCCGGATACTGGGGCTTTGTGGGGGGCGGCATGCTGTTTTTCTCCCAATACTGGGGCGCCAAGGACGAGGATGGCATTGACCGTTCCTTTGGTCTGACGCTGGTCTGTATGCTTGCTTCCACGTCTATCTTCACCTGCCTTGCGCTGCTGGCACCGGAACTGGTAATGAACATCTATACGGACAAGACCGCGATTCAGGTCATCGGCGTGGATTATCTGAGCATTGTGGGATTCGCATACCCCATGCAGGTGATCTCCATGGCAATGAGCGCGCTACTGCGCTCCACCGAGCGAGTGCGCATTCCCCTTTATGCGGCCATTGCGTCTGTCGCAACGAACATGTGTCTCAACTGGGTATTCATTTACGGAAAGTTTGGTCTGCCGGCAATGGGCGTGCGGGGTGCGGCATTGGCCACCACCTGCGCTGCTGCCGTCAACATGGCGGTGATCCTGATTCTCAGCCGTGCCCAAGGGTATCCGTATCTGTTTCATTTTACGAAACATTTTCGCTGGAACGTGCCCTTTGTGCGGTCCTATTTCGTAAAATGCTTTCCGATCCTCTGCAACGAGATTTTGATCGGCGTGGGCAATATGGTAATCAATATTGTGCTGGGCCGCCAGTCCGAGGAGGCCATCGCCGCTATTGCGGTGTTCCGTACGCTGGAGGGTCTCGTCATCGGCTTCTTTTCGGGCTTTTCCAATGCAGCATCGGTGCTCGTGGGCAAAAGCGTAGGCGCAGGGGAACTGGACACCGCCTACGAGCGGGCCAAGCGGCTTGTGCTGCTGTGCGGATGCAGCATTTTTGTGCTGTGCGTAGCACTGCTGGCGGTTCATCGGCCACTGCTAAGCGTAATGAGCCTTTCCGGGGAATCCCTGGAGATCGGCACCGGGCTGTTGATGATTTACAGCGTTGCTGCCGTAATCCGCATGTGCAACTGGACGCAGAACGACACCTACCGGTCAGCCGGAGACGCGGCCTATGGCACGATTCTGGAGATTTCGTTCATGTACGCTGTAGTGTTGCCCTGCGTCTGCCTGACGGGTCTTGTATGGAAGGCGCCGTTTTTGCTGATCTTTGCCTGTTGCTACATCGACGAGCCCATCCGGTTTATCCTGATGCAGGTGCATATGTATTCAGGAAAGTGGATACGTCCCGTCACAGAGCTGGGCCGGGCAGCGCTGCCTGCGTTTCGTCAAAAGCACAGCAGCCGCAAAGCCCAACAGGCGTCTTGAAAGGACAAACTGATAGTCACCTTCCTCACCGCACAGGAAACGTTTCCCACCAAACACCCCCAAAAATCCGCACTGCCAAGGTGTGGTTTTTGGGGGCGCTTTTTTCTCTGGCTTTATTGGGAGGTACCACCCAGCCCCAAAAGGAACCGGTCCCAGTTTCCATTGGCGCCTCCTTTTTATTGGGGGTCTCTATAACAGGGCCGATTTCATTTCCTTCACATATTCGCCAATATATTTCGGCGCGTCCTTTCCGTACCGCTCCAGCAGCTTGATAATGGCGGAGCCCACAATGGCCCCGTCGGAAAGGTCCGCCATTTTCTTTGCCTGTTCCGGTGTGGAGATGCCAAATCCGATGGCACAGGGCACCTGAGTGTTTTCTCTCACCACATGGATCATGGAAGCAAGGTCTGTTTTAATTTCACTTCTCACGCCGGTTACGCCCAGGCTGGAAACAATATACAAAAAGCCTTCCGCTTCCTGGGCAATCATGGCGATGCGCTTTTCCGAGGTGGGTGCAATCAGTGACACCAGGTCCACACCGTATTTGTGGCAAAACGGCAGAAACTCTTCCTTTTCCTCAAAGGGCACATCCGGCAAAATGAGCCCATCAATTTCAGCTTCTTTACAGGCCGCAAGAAAGCGCTCCGAGCCATAGGAGAACACCACATTGGCATAGGTCATAAAGACCATGGGCACGTTGACATCCTTGCGCAGCTCTCTAACAAAATGAAAAATTTTGTCTGTAGTAACACCCCCGTTTAAAGCCCTCAGATTTGCTCCCTGAATCACCGGACCTTCCGCGGTGGGATCGGAAAATGGAATGCCCAGTTCAATCAGATCCGCACCATTTTCTACGGCGGCACGGACTGCGGCGGCAGTGGTTTCCAGATCCGGATCTCCGCATGTGATAAACCCAATAAACGCCTTCCCATTTTCAAACGCTTTTCCAATTTTACTCATAAAGATCCTCCCCTCTGTAGCGGGCAATGGCGGCACAATCTTTATCGCCTCTGCCGGAAATGGTGATGACAATGATTTGATCTTTGTCCATAGTGGGCGCAAGTTTTCTGGCATACGCCACCGCGTGGGCGGATTCAATGGCCGGAATAATGCCTTCGGTCCTGGCCAGATATTCAAAGGCGCATACCGCCTCGTCGTCCGTAATGGGAACATACTCCGCTCTCCCTACGTCGTACAGGTGAGCGTGCTCGGGCCCGATTCCGGGATAATCCAGCCCTGCCGAAATGGAGTATACAGGGGCGATCTGACCGTATTGATCCTGGCAAAAATAGGACTTCATACCGTGAAAAATCCCCAGTTTGCCAGTGGCAATGGTGGCCGCCGTCTCTGCCGTATGGATTCCCCGTCCTGCGGCTTCGCAGCCGATCAGACGAACCCCTTTCTCTTCGATAAAATGGTAAAAGCTTCCAATGGCATTGGAGCCACCGCCTACACAGGCAATAACCGCATCGGGCAGCCTCCCCTCTTTTGTGAGGATCTGCTCTTTGATCTCTTTGGAAATGACGGCCTGAAAATCGCGGACGATTGTGGGAAACGGATGGGGTCCCATTACCGAGCCAAGGCAATAGTGGGTATCGTCAATGCGGGAAGTCCACTCCCGCATGGCTTCGGACACGGCGTCTTTCAGAGTACCCGTTCCTGTTGTGACGGGAATTACTTCTGCGCCCAGCAGCCGCATGCGGTACACATTGAGGGCCTGACGGATGGTGTCCTCCTTGCCCATAAAGACCACACACTCCATCCCCATCAGCGCCGCAGCGGTTGCCGTGGCAACTCCGTGCTGACCGGCGCCGGTTTCCGCAATCAGGCGCGTTTTGCCCATTTTCTTCGCCAGAAGAGCCTGGCCAAGCACATTGTTGATTTTATGGGCCCCGGTATGGTTCAGATCCTCCCGCTTCAGGTATATTTTTGCCCCTCCCAGGTCTTTTGTCATTTTCTCCGCGTAATAAAGCCGAGACGGCCTGCCCGCGTAATCGTTGAAAAGCTCTGTAAGCTCCCTGTTGAATTCCGGATCCGTTTTATAGTGGTCATACGCTTTCTCCAACTGGATCACCGCATTCATCAAGGTTTCGGGAATGTACTGACCTCCGTGAATGCCGAAGCGCCCCTTTGGATTTGTCATAGTTGATCTTCCTTTCTCACAGCGGCTACAAACGCCGCCATCTTGATTTTATCTTTTGCTCCATCGGTTTCAATCCCGGAACTGACGTCCACCCCAAAGGGATGCAGCCGTTGTACCGCAGATGCCACGTTGCCGCTGTCAAGGCCTCCGGCAAGAAAGTAGGGTCTCTTGACACCGCGTATCAGCTCCCAGTCAAATGCCGTCCCCGTTCCGGCTCCAGAATCCAGCAGTACATAGTCTGCGGTGCTCTGTTCCGCCTTGAGGACATCCTCCACTGTTTTGACCCGGAATGCTTGGATGACCGGTTTGTGAGAAAGCCGCCGCAGTTGCCTCAGGTAGTCCTCATCCTCGGTGCCATGGAGCTGAGCCATGTCAATGACGCCGCTGTTTAAGAGCGCGGCAACTCTTTCGGGCGTTTCATTGACAAACACGCCCACCGCGCAAATTTCCGGAGCGAGCTTCCGCTTCAATTCTCTGGCCTGTTCCGGGGTGACATACCGCTTGCTTCCGGAGGCGAATACAAAGCCGATGTAGTCCGGTTGCAGCCGGTTTACAACCTCCATGTCCCTAGGGCGGCAAAGGCCGCAAAGTTTGATTCTGGTCATAGGTCACCTCGCAGTTGATGGAGTTTGGCTTTCTTGTCCGAAGCTCTCATCAGTGTCTCTCCAATCAGCACCGCGTCTGCCCCGATTTCTCGGAGCTTTGCCACATCCTGGGCGCTGCTGACACCGCTTTCGGAAACAAACAACACATCTCCAGGAATCAGTTCCCGAAGCCGGCGGCTGTTGTTTGTATCCACGGAAAAATCCTTTAGATTTCGGTTGTTGACCCCGATGATACGGGCGCCTGCCCGAAGGGCAGTGAGTACTTCTTGCTTGTCGTGGGCTTCCACCAAAGTGGACAGTCCCAATTCATCGCAAATTCGAAGGTAGGCTTTGATCTGTTCCTCCTGGAGGATGGAACAGATCAGCAGCACCGCCGATGCTCCCAGCACCTTTGCCTCATAGATCATATACTCGTCTACGGTGAAGTCCTTCCGGATACAGGGAATGGACACGGTGGCCGCAATTTCCTTCAGATACCGGTCACTGCCCAGAAACCATTTTGGTTCCGTCAGAACGGAAATGCAGTCTGCACCCGCCGATGCATACTCCTTTGCAATTTCCAGGTACGGGAATTTCGGGGCAATCAACCCTTTGGAGGGAGAGGCTTTTTTACACTCACAAATAAAGGAAATGTCCGGTTTCTTCAGGGCCCGCTCAAAAGCGAATGTGCCTTTTGGCAAAGACAGGGCCCGTTCCTGGATTTCCTCCTGAGAAATCCTTTGCTTCGCCTGAGCCGTGCGCTCCCTGGCGTAATCGGCAAGCTGTTCCAGAATGGTCATCTTTCCCCCTCCGGACGGTTGCTGACTTCAATCAGCTTCTTCAGCGTTTCCAGTGCCTTGCCGGAATCGATCATCTCTGCCGCAAGGGCAATGCCTTCCTGCATGGTATCCGCCTTGCCGCCGAGATAAAGTGACGCTCCGGCGTTCATCAAAACGGCATCGCGCTTGTGTCCCCGTTGGCCTTGGAGGATCGCCTGAGTGATGCGGGCATTTTCCTGGGGTGTGCCGCCTTCCAGATCCCTTTTCGCACAGCGTTCCAATCCGAAATCCTCAGGCGCAATGACAAAGGTTTTAAACCAGCCGTCCCGAATCTCGCAAACTGTGGTAGGCGCGCTCATGGAAATCTCGTCCAGCTTATCCTGACCATAGACAACCATGCCCCGCTTGACTCCCAGATGAATCAACACTTGAGCCAGCGGCCCCACAAGATACTCATCGTACACACCCAGAAGCTGCATGGATGGCATGCCGGGATTGGTGAGGGGCCCAAGAATATTGAACACGGTACGGAACCCCAATTCTTTGCGGATGGCTCCCACATACTTCATGGAGGTGTGGTATTTCTGAGCAAAGAAGAAACACATGCCAACTTCCTTTAAAAGTTCGATGCACCGCTGGGGACTTTGCTGAATGTTGACGCCCAATGCCTCCAGGCAGTCCGCTGTGCCGCATTGGGAGGAGGCGGCTCGATTCCCGTGCTTTGCAACTTTCATGCCGCTGGCCGCGGCAACTAAAGCGGAGGTGGTGGAGATGTTGAAGCTGTGGGCATTGTCACCGCCGGTGCCCACAATTTCAAAGAGCTCCATGCCAGTTTTCACCTTGGTGGCATGGGCCCGCATTGCAGCCGCGCAGCCTGCGATCTCATCGATGGTCTCTGCTCTGGCGCTTTTAGTGGACAGAGCAGCCAGAAATGCCGCATTCTGGGTGGCCGACGTTTCACCGTTCATAATCTCGTTCATTACGGTATAGGCCTCGTCATAGGTGAGGTCTCCCTTATTGACAATCTTTACAATGGCTTCCTTGATCATGGTTCACATCTCCTTGATAAAATTTCTCAGCATTCGCTTTCCGTCCGGCGTCATGATAGATTCCGGGTGGAACTGTACACCGAAGGTGGGATACTCCTTGTGCTGCACCGCCATCACCTCGCCGTCCTGGGTGAGAGCGGTGACTTTCAGGCAATCCGGCATGGTACCCGCATCTGCCGCCAAGGAATGATACCGGGCTACCGGCACCATTTCCGAACACCCTTGGAACAGGGGACAATTTCGATCTAACCGGACCTGGGACTGTTTCCCGTGCATTAACTCTTTTGCATAGATGATCGTCCCACCAAACGCCTCACAAATCGCTTGATGTCCCAGACAGACCCCAAGAATCGGAATGGTCTGGCACAGATTCTTCACCACGTCCACAATGATCCCGGCATTTTCCGGCCTGCCGGGCCCGGGAGAAAGAATGATGCGTTGGGGGTTCTGTTCCCGGATTTCTGCCACCGTCCTTTCATCGTTGCGAATCACCTGGATGTCCGGATCGATCTGGCCAATGAGCTGATAAAGGTTGTAGGAAAAGCTGTCATAGTTGTCTATCAATAGAATCATAATTCTGCCTCCTGTGCAAGCTCCAGTGCCTTCAACGAAGACCTGGCTTTGTTCAGACATTCCTCGAACTCCTTTTCAGGGACTGAGTCCGCCACAATTCCGGCCCCGCTTCGCACAAACACTTTGCCGTTTTTCTTGTAAGCGATGCGGATGGCGATGCAGGTGTCCATATTGCCTGTAAAGTCGATATATCCAATGGCGCCGCCATAGATTCCCCGCTTGTTTTTCTCAAGCTGGCCAATCAGCTGGCAGGCTCTGATCTTCGGGGCGCCGGAGAGAGTTCCTGCAGGCAGCACTGCCTCAATGGCGTCCAACGCGTCCTTGTCTTCACGGATCTCGCCCCGCACCGTGGAGCCAATGTGCATCACATGGGAAAACCGTTCGATGGAGTGCAGCGACTCCACTTGAACCGTTCCGAACTTGCTGATTTTCCCCAGATCATTTCGTCCCAGATCCACCAGCATGTTGTGTTCGGCCAGTTCCTTCTCGTCCGCCAGCAGCTCTGCTTCCAGCAGTTGATCTTCTTCCTCGGTTTTCCCTCTGGGCCTGGTCCCCGCAAGGGGGAATGTGTGCAGAACGTTATTTTCCAGCTTGACCAGCGTCTCCGGGGAAGCGCCGGCGACCTCCACATCTGTGCCGGAAAAATAAAACATATAGGGCGATGGATTGATGGTGCGAAGCACACGGTAGGTATGGAACAGACTTCCCTCAAAGGGTGCGCTCAGCCGGTTGGACAACACAATCTGAAAAATTTCACCTTCGCGGATGGAACACTTCGCCTTTTCCACCATGGCACAAAACTGCGCTTTATCAAAGAGTGGGGTCACTTCTCCCAACAGTCTGCCGCCGGGTTCCTGCTTCTTTTCCCCCTTCCGAAGAAGCTCCACAAGGTGGTGAAGCTCCATCACCGCCTTGTTATATCCCACCTCCACATCGTCCAGGGACATATTGACCATGAGAATCAATTTCTGGCGGAGATGGTCAAAGGCGATCACCTTGTCAAAAAGCATCAAGTCCACATCTTGAAAAGCCTCGGTATCTTCCGTGTCGCAGCGGACCGACGGCTCGCTGTATCCCAGATAATCAAAGGAGAAATAACCCACCAGCCCGCCTGTAAAGGAGGGAAGATACGCAAAGCGGGGACTTTTGTAATCGGCAAGAATCTGACGAATCTGGTCCCCTGGCGTGTGAGTGGCAATCCTCAGGTTGCCGATTTTCATTTTGCCGTCCCTGCAGGTGATCTCTAATTTGGGGTCGAATCCCAAAAAGGTGTACCGTCCCCAAGTTTCGTTTGCCTGGGCCGATTCCAGCAAATAACAATGGGTGGATACGTTTTTCAGCACCTTCATGGTTTCTATTGGCGTGGTGAAATCGGAAAGAATTTCTAAGCTCACCGGCAGCACCTTGTATTCTCCGGTGGCTGCAATTCTCTTGACATCGCTGAGTGTGGGTAAAATCTTCATAAGCGGGACCTCCCAAATAAAAATGCTCCTTCGACTTTCCGTCAAAGGAGCAAAACAAAAACGCCCTTGACAGAAAGACAACTTCTGTCAAGGACGAATAAATACACTTATCCGCGGTGCCACCTTGATTCACGGCATGACCCGTGCGCTTAGCAGGATACCAACATATCCCCGGCAAATGACGTCTGCCTACAACGTCGCAGAATACTTTGTGAAACCACATTTGACTGCGCCCTCAGCGGTCCATTTGGCAACTTGTTTCTCACCTGACTCTCAGCACCACAGGCTCTCTGTAGAGGCATCATTGCCGTTATCTCCGCTTCAACGGTTTGAGTTGTTAAATTGCTGGAGATTATAACACACATCTTAGACCTTGTCAATAAAATCTTTTTTCGTTTATCTGCCTCTGTACGACGCAGCTTTTCCCAGTGTTCCTGGCTGAGTGGAGAAATAAAATGTATTGTTCAGTACCTCTCCCACTCGCTGTAAAACCGCTTTATGGAACAATCCAACAGCCTACTTGCAATGTTTTTCGGGATATGTTATAATGATTCTCAAATTCTGACATCGAAAATGGTTTTGAGATGGAAGATGCGAAATCGGATTGTGGAACGGTCTTTTGACGCTACGGGCCAGTGGTCTGCCCCGGGTGGAAATGGCCCCGGCAGTTTGTTCCCGCTACCTGTATGGCTGCATCTTTTGATGCGGCCATTTTTTATGCCTGTTACCAGCACCGTGGAAAGGAAGAGACAGTATGCAGACAAGAGTTGCGATTATTGGGATTATCGTGGAAGATTCCCAGTCGGTTTCCCGGCTTAACGAGATTTTGCATGAATATGGAGACCACATCATCGGACGGATGGGGATTCCCTACCGGGAAAAGGGAATCAACATCATCTCCATTGCGGTGGACGCGCCTCAGGATGTGATCAGCAGCCTTGCAGGCAAAATCGGACGGCTGGAGGGTGTCCAGGTCAAAACCGCTTACTCCTCTATTCAGTCATCCGACGGGGGAGTCAAATGAGGGCCCGGGTAAAACAGCAGGGCAAACTGTCTTTTGGATGGCTGGTGCTGCTGTTCGTTTTGCCGGTGGCGGTGGGATTTGTGGCCCTGGGCATTGGACGGCTGTGGATTCCGCCCTCCGACATCTTCGCTTCCCTGGTCACCAAACTGAACGGTGGAGAAGCGGTTTCTGCCCAGAATGACATGGTGCTCTGGAATATCCGGCTGCCTCGCATTTTGCTGGATATCCTGGTGGGAGCCGGGCTGTCCGGCGCAGGGTGCGCGTATCAGAGTTTATTTGCCAATCCTCTTGCCACCCCGGATACACTGGGTGTGGCGTCAGGAGCAAGCTTCGGTGCCGCCCTGGGCATTCTCATGGGGATGAGCCTGTTGGGCATCCAGGGAACTGCGCTGTTATTCGGCGGCGCGGCGGTGCTGCTGACTTGGTTGGCCGGCGCCGGGAAAGGCCGGGGACTGAATACGATTGTCCTGTCAGGCATTATGATCGGGTCCCTGTTTTCCGCTCTGGTTTCGCTGGTCAAGTATACAGCCGACACCGAAAGCGAATTGCCTGCCATTACTTACTGGCTGATGGGCAGCCTGGATTCTGCGAATTTTGACTCTCTCAAACTGGGGGCGCCACCGATTCTCGTGGGGCTGATCCTTTTGCTTGCCCTGCGTTGGCGGCTCAACCTTCTGCCGCTGTCGGAAGACGAAGCACGGTCCTCCGGCGTCAATGTCCGGATCCTGCGGGGAGTGGTGATCGTCTGCGCCACCATGATGACCGCATCCTGTGTGTCCATGTGCGGACAGGTGGGCTGGGTCGGATTGCTGGTGCCCCATATCTGCCGGATGAAATTTGGAAATAACCATCTGTCACTGATGCCGGCATCCATCAGCTTTGGCGCAGTCTTCATGATTCTGGTGGACACTCTGGCAAGAAGCATATCCGCTGCCGAGATTCCGGTGTCGATTTTGACCGCCATTATCGGCGCCCCGTTCTTTATCATCCTGATGCGGAGAAGTGGAGGCTGGTCACTGTGAAAATTGCGGTGGAAAACGGCTGCTTCGGCTACAAAAAGGGAGAACAGCTGCTCAAGAATGTTTCTCTGGAAGCCACGGACGGTGAACTGATCGCCATACTGGGCCCCAACGGCGCCGGAAAGACAACTATGCTCCGGTGCATGATGGGATTTCTCCGCTGGAAGGACGGACGCAGCTCCATTGACGGGAAAGATATTCGAACGATCCCACAGCGGGAATTGTGGCGCACCATCGCCTATGTCCCCCAAGCGAAAACCGCGTCGGCTGCCTATTCTGCGGGAGAAATGGTCTTGCTGGGCCGGAGCAGCCGGATCGGCGTCTTTTCCCAGCCAAAAGCAGAGGACATTCAAAAGGCCGATCAGGTAATGGACCAGCTGGGCATTTTACACCTGAAAGAAAAAAAGTGTTCCGAAATCAGCGGCGGCGAATTGCAGATGGTTCTGATTGCCCGGGCGCTGGCAAGTCAGCCCCGAATTCTGGTGCTGGATGAACCGGAATCCAATTTGGATTTCAAAAATCAGCTGATTGTATTGGAGACCCTCTCCCGGCTGGCGGCAGAGGGAATGATCTGCCTGTTCAACACCCATTATCCCGCCCACGCCCTCCAGCGAGCCGGAAAAAGTTTTCTGCTCTGCAAGGATGGCAGCAGTATCTTCGGCCCCACCCGGGAGGTGGTCACCGAAGCCAACATCCGCCGAGCCTTTGGAGTGCGGGCGGTAATTGGGGATGTTGAGACTCCTGAGAACGTTCTGCGCAGCGTCCTACCGGTGGAGATTGTGCCGGATGGATGGAACGAAAACGAAGCCGCTGGGGATGGCAGCACACGCCGGATTGCATCGGTTACGATTCTGACCAAAGACTACGGAATGGCCGGGAAAATCAATGAGATTCTCCACCGCCACTCGGAACTGGTGATCGGACGGATGGGAATGCCCTACAAAAAAGCCGGTGTGTATTTCATCAGTGTGGCTTTGGACGGTACCGAAAAGGAGATTCAGTCCCTTGGCGACGCTCTGGGACTGCTTCCCGAAGTCAGCGTCAAGACAGTGTTTGCAAAAGAGGAAAAGGAGAGAGACTCATGAACAATCGAGAACGGATTGACCGGCTGGAAGCAGAAAAACAGCTGCCAAAGGAAGAATTGGTCCAGCTGCTTTCCACCTTTACATCGGAAGACCGGGAATACGCCGCTGAGAAGGCAAGAGCCATCTCCGTGGGGATTTTCGGGAAACAGATTTATTTTCGGGGTATTATTGAGTTTACCAATATCTGTAAAAACGATTGCTATTACTGCGGAATCCGCCGGTCAAACAGCGCGGTTTCCCGTTACCGGCTGACACTGGAAGATATTCTCGCCTGCTGTCAGGAAGGGTACCAGAGCGGATACCGCACCTTTGTATTGCAGGGCGGCGAGGATAGCTGGTTCACCGATGAGCGGATGGTGGAAATGATCCGTGCCATAAAAGCCCAGTATCCCGACTGCGCCATCACCTTGTCCATTGGGGAGCGCAGCCGAGAGTCCTACCAGCGGATGTTCGATGCCGGTGCGGAACGGTACTTGCTGCGGCACGAAACGGCCAGTCCCGCCCATTATGGGAAACTTCATCCGGCGGTGCAGACCCTGGAAAACCGGATTCGCTGCCTGTACGATCTGCGGGAGATCGGATACCAGGTAGGATGCGGCTGTATGGTGGGGTCCCCTTATCAGACGGCGGAATGTCTGGCGGAGGATCTGATCTTCATCGGGAAATTTAAGCCCCACATGATCGGCATCGGACCCTTTATTCCCCACAGCCAGACCCCATTCAAGGACTTCCCGGCTGGCAGCGTGGAAACCACTTTACTGATGCTGAGTTTGTGCCGCATAATGATTCCGGAAGTTCTGCTTCCCGCCACCACCGCCTTGGGAACGGTGCGGGGCGATGGACGGCGGGAAGGAGTGCTGGCAGGATGCAACGTCATCATGCCCAACCTCTCCCCCCTGTCGGTCCGCAAAAAATATATGCTGTACGACAATAAGGTGGGTACCGCCGATTCCGCCGCCGACGGAATGGCGCAGCTGGCCGCTCAGATGAAAGCAATCGGCTATCAGGCCGTTTCCGGTAGAGGTGATTCTCCCCGGATGCAGGCAAAACAGCCGGTTTGATGGAAGATATAAAGGGGAAAAAGTTATGATTAAAATTGCAGTATACGGAAAAGGCGGTATTGGAAAATCCACCACGGTTTCCAATATCTCGGCGGCACTGGCAGATGAAGGACTGCGGGTTATGCAGATCGGATGCGATCCCAAAGCGGACTCCACCAGCTGTCTCCACGGTGGAAAACGGATTAAAACGGTGCTGGAGCTGGTGCGCCAGAAACCCGGCCAGCTGGACCTTTCCGAGATGGTGACCCAAGGATATGGGGGCATCGCCTGTGTGGAAGCGGGAGGCCCCACGCCGGGAAGCGGTTGTGCAGGCCGCGGCATTATCACTGCCCTGGAAAAGCTGGAAGAGATGGGCGGATACGAGGTCTACCGCCCGGATGTGATCCTCTATGACGTGCTGGGCGACGTTGTCTGCGGCGGATTTTCCGCGCCCATGCGGGACGGTTATGCCGACAGCGTCTTTGTCATCACTTCCGGGGAAAATATGGCCATTTACGCCGCCGCCAATATTGCCACTGCCATTGAGAATTTTCGTGACCGTGGATACGCAACCCTGGGCGGGATTATTCTCAACCGCAAAAACGTCCGGGATGAGGAAAAGAAAGTAGAGGAGTTTGCCGAGGAGTTCCACTCTTCCATTGTGGGCTCCCTTGACCGCAGCGACCTGGTCCAGCAAGCGGAAGAGATGGGCATGACGGTGGTCCAGGCCTTCCCCGACAGTGAGATGGCCGGCCAGTACCGCACTCTGGCAAAGGCCATGCTGGAGGCCGCAAGAAAAGGAAAGGATGAGGCGGATGCTGAAAAAGGTTGATCACATAGACGAAAGCTGTGCGGCAGTTCGGATTGCCGACGCCAGTTATCCGGCGCCATTCCGATCCGGGCTGGAATACTCGGCCCCTGCCCGAGGTACCTGGAATATCGTCCACACCGGGATGCTGCTGCCGGAAGCTCACGAGATCTTTGTCTGCGCGGCAGGGTGCCTCCGGGGTGTGGTGCTGACCGCTGCGGAACAGGGAACCTCTGACCGGTTCTCCACCATTGCCGTCCGGGAAAACAATCTGCTGGACGGGGACATGGAACAACTGATCATCGACGGCGTGGGAGACATTCTCTCAAAACTTCCCAAGCGCCCGCCGGCAGTGCTGCTGTATACCAGTTGTATCCATCATTTTACCGGCTGTGACTTGAAACTGGTTTACCGGCGGCTGCGGGAAAAATACCCGGATGTGGATTTTACCGACTGCTACATGAACCCCATCATGCGCAAAAGTGGGCTGACTCCGGACCAGCTGATGCGCCGCCAGCTTTACAGCCTGCTGAAAAAACAGCCGCTGGATGAAAAAAGCGTCAACATCATCGGCAACGATTTTGCCACTCTCCCCACCAGTGAACTGGTGACCATCCTTCGGGAGGGAGGTTATACTCTGCGGGAAATCCAGGATTGCCACACCTACCAGGAATATCAGCAGATGGGTACTGCCTCGCTGAACCTTGTCTATAACCCGGCGGCAAAGGCTTCTGCAGCGGCGCTAGAAAGAAGATTGGGGCAGAGATATCTGTATCTGCCGGTGTCGTTCGATTACGATGAAATCACCCAGGGACTGAACACCCTCTGCGACACCCTGCAGCTGCCCCGGCGGGAGTATTCTGGCCAGATCGCAGCCTGTGAAGAGGCACTGGAGAAAGCCCACCAAGTAATTGGGGATACGCCGGTGGCCATCGACTATACGCTGACCTATCGCCCGCTGAGTCTGGCAAGGCTGCTGCTTCGGAAAGGCTTCCAAGTCAAGCGGGTCTATCTGGACAGCATTGGCGAGGAAAAGGCAGATTTTGAAGCCCTGCAAAAAGAGGCGCCTGACCTGATGCTGTACGCCACCGTGGAGGTAAAAATGCGTTATCTCCACGGAATGGAGGCAGGAGCTGGCGGGGAGCATTTTCTGGCCCTTGGGCAGAAAGCAGCCTATTTTACCGGCAGCGACAACTTTGTCAACATTGTGGAAGGCGGCGGGCTATACGGCTTTGACGGAATCATTCGCATGGCTCAGGAGATGGAAGACGCCTATCTGCACAAAAAAGACGCACGGAAACTGATCCAGATCAAAGGCTGGGGAGGAGGTTGCTGCTTATGAAACAGACTGCCAGCTTTATTTCCACCTATTCCGCGGATGCGTTCGGCGTGGCGTCGGCTCTGTACGAGCTGGGCGGCATGACCATCATGCACGACGCGTCCGGCTGTAACTCCACTTACAACACCCACGATGAACCCCGCTGGTATGACATGGATTCCATGGTCTACATTTCCGGTCTTTCGGAGATGGAAGCTGTAATGGGCGACGACGGCAAACTGATTGACGATATCGTACAGGCAGCCAAGGAACTTTCCCCCAAGTTTATCGCCCTGGCAGGTACGCCCATTCCCATGATGATCGGCACCGATTATAAGGCAGTGGCCGCGGTGATCGAGAAAAAGACCGGGATTCCCTCCTTTGGATTCGCCACCAACGGCATGCAGGATTATCTCAGCGGGATTTCCATGGCATTTGAGGCATTTGCGGAAAGAATGATCCAGCCCCTGGAGGTGATCCCTCACAGCGTCAATGTCTTAGGTCTGACACCCTTGGATTTCGCGGTTTGCGGGTATGATCGGGAACTGGTCCAACGCCTGAAAAAGGATGGATGGGAAGTCCTGTCCACTTGGTCCATGGGATGCAGTCTGGAGGATATCCGGCGCAGCGGGGCCGCCCAGGTCAATTTGGTGGTGTCCTGGAGCGGACTTGCGGCAGCGAAAAAGTTACAGGCACTCTACGGAACGCCTTATGTGATGGGTGCGCCGGTGGGAGAGCAGTTTACCGCCCAGGTGCTGGACGCGCTGCATCAGTCGGCCCAAGACAAAACCTGCCGCACTCTCTGGGAACCGGCCTCTCCGGACGGAAAGCTGGTCCTGATCGGAGAAAGCGTCACCAGTCTGTCTCTGGCGACGGCCCTGCGTGGGGAAGGAGCCGGTGACATCCGGGTGATCTGTCCGGTCAGCTGTGAGGAGTATCCAGGAATGGTTCGCGCCTTGGACGAGGACGAGCTGGTGGTCGCCCTGGATGGGGCCGAAACAGTGGTCGCCGATCCCCTGTACCAGCCTATCTGCAAAGGAAAGCGGTTTGTCCGGCTACCCCACGAGGCGTTCTCTGGGCGTCTCTTCCGGCGGGAGGACGTGAATCTGCTGACCGATTTTGAACGGCTCAAAAACAACATTCTGGGATAACACAGCAAAAGTTTGCCGCCCGGTGCGGCTGTGAAAGGAAGTAATATACATGAAAAAGGTTCTGAGTTTCATTTTGGCGATGGTTCTTATGGTGACGGTGGCAGGCTGTGGCACGACAGATTCCACGTCTTCTCAGACAGAGAGCAGCTCTTCTGCCGTGTCGGAACCATCCTCTTCCGAAAGCTCTGAGACTGTCTCTCAAGAGGATTCTTCCACACCGGAAGAATCCCAGGGCGAATCTCATACTGTGGTTGACCACGCGGGCAATCAGGTTGAGGTTCCCTACGATATCCAGCGCATTGTGGTAGCAGATATCTATCCCCTGCCTTCCGTGCTTTCGGTGTTCTTTGATTCCGCCGAGAAGATTGTGGGCATGGCGCCTGCCAGCATGACCGCTGCCCAGAACAGCCTGCTCAGCGAACTCTACCCTGAAATTCTCAACGCGGAAACCAACTTTACCGATGGCACCACCATCAATATTGAAGAACTGGTCAAGTTGAACCCGGACGTGGTGTTCTACGGCGCCTCCAATCCGGAAATCGGTGAGCAGCTGAAAAACGCCGGCATCCCCGGCATTGCCATTTCGGTGAACAAATGGGATTACAACGCCATTGAAACCCTGGACAACTGGATTTCCCTCATCAGCGAACTGTTCCCCGACAACGATAAGACGGAGCTGGTCAGCAATTACAGCAACCAGGTGTATGACGAAATTCAGCAGCGTGTGGCAGACTTGAGCGATGAAGAGCGGGCCCGGGTGTTCTTCCTCTTCCAGTACAGTGACACCACCATCGCAACCTCCGGCCAGCACTTCTTTGGCCAGTGGTGGGCAGACGCCATTGGCGCGGTGAACGTTGCCCAGGAGCTGACCACCGACAACGCCAACCAGGTCAGCATGGAACAGATTTACGGCTGGAACCCGGATACCATCCTGATTACCAACTTCAACCAGGCAACTCCGGACGACCTGTACAACAACACCATTGGCAGCTATGACTGGAGCCAGATTGACGCCATTCAGCAAAAGCAGGTCTACAAGATGCCTCTGGGCATGTACCGCAGCTATACGCCCGGCGTGGATACTCCTGTCACCCTATACTGGCTGGCAAAGACCGTGTATCCCGACCTGTTTGAAGACATCGATGTAACCAAAAAGACCATCGATTACTACGATTCCGTCTTTGGCATTCAGCTGACGGAAGAGCAGGCAGAATCCATCTTTACCCCGGTGACCGCCGCGGGCGAAGTATATTTTGACTAAACCCACAAGGAAAGACAGGAGGTAACGAATACATGGGAATGAATTCAACCCCTTCCGGAGAACGGGTCCATATTGGCTTTTTCGGCCGCCGCAATGCAGGAAAATCCAGCGTTGTCAACGCGGTGACCGGTCAGGAGCTGGCGGTTGTTTCCGATACCAAAGGAACCACCACCGACCCGGTGTACAAATCCATGGAGCTGCTGCCCATGGGTCCGGTTATGATTATCGACACTCCCGGCTTTGACGATGAGGGGACACTGGGGCAGCTCCGTATCCGGAAAACCCGTCAGGTCCTCAACAAAACAGATGTGGCGGTGCTGGTTGTGGATGCCGCAGAGGGCATCGGCAGCTGTGAGCAGCAGCTCATTGAACTGTTCACTGAAAAAAAGATCCCCTATCTGGTGGTCATGAACAAGTCCGACATTGTGGCTACTCCCGCCCAGATAAAACCGGAAGAGGTTTGGGTCAGCGCCCTGACGGGCGAGGGCATTCATGAGTTGAAAGAACGGATTGCCCGGCTTTCGGTGACCGACCAGCCCAAATTGCAGATTGTGGGTGATTTGATTCACCCTGGTGATTTTGTCCTGCTGGTGACCCCCATTGACAAGGCAGCGCCCAAAGGGCGGCTGATTCTGCCCCAGCAGCAGACGATCCGGGATATTCTGGAAGCGGATGCGGCGGCCATTGTGGTCAAAGAATTTGAGCTGAAAGAAACCTTGGAATCCCTGGGCAAGAAACCGTCTCTGGTGATTACCGACAGTCAGGTGTTCGCCAAGGTTTCCGCAGATACGCCTCCTTCCATTCCCCTGACTTCGTTCTCGATTTTGATGGCACGGTATAAAGGCCTCCTTGAAACGGCTGTAAAAGGTGTTTCCGCAGTGGAACAGCTGAAGGACGGCGACCGGGTTCTCATTGCCGAAGGGTGTACCCACCATCGCCAGTGCGACGACATCGGCAGTGTGAAAATTCCCCGGTGGCTCCGTGGGTATACCGGAGCGGAACTGAAGATTGAAACCTGCTCCGGAACCGAGTTTCCGGAAGATCTGTCCCCCTATGCCCTGGTGATCCACTGCGGCGGCTGCATGCTGGGAGAACGGGAAGTCCGTTACCGGATGAAGTGCGCCCTTGACCAGGGGGTGCCCATTACCAATTACGGCATTGTCATCGCCTACATGCAGGGAATTTTAAAGCGCAGCATCGCCATTTTCCCTGCGCTGGCGGCAGAGTTGGAGGACACCGATGGAAACGCGGACTGAACGGGATATTCTGGGAGAGGTGACCCTTCCCAGCGATGTCCTGTATGGGATCAACACCGCCCGGGCACTGGACAATTTCCAGCTGAAAGGAAGAACGGTCAATCCGCTGCTGATAAAGGGAATGCTGACTGTGAAAAAGGCGGCGGCGCTGACCTATGCACAGATCGGTGTCCGCCCGGAAATCTACCGTAGGGCAGCGGCGGCATGTGATGAACTGTTAAACGGGGAGTTTGACTGCTTGTTTCCCACCCAGGCTCTGCAGGGGGGTGCCGGCACTTCCACCAACATGAATATCAACGAGGTGATTGCAAACCTCGCCCTGCTCCGCAGCGGCCATCAGCCGGGAGAATATGATGTGATTCATCCCCTGGACGACATCAACCGTGGACAGTCCACCAATGATGTGTATCCCACCGCCCTGCGGATTGCCGCGATCTGGCAGCTGCGGGAACTCAGTGACGAATGCGCCTCTTTGCAGGAGGCCCTCCAGCAGAGAGAAAACGAATTCGACTCCATCCACAAACTGGGCCGGACGGAATTGATGGACGCTGTACCCATTCGGTTGGGCGAGGAGTTTGGCGCCTATGCCCAGGCAATCGCCCGGGACCGCTGGCGGCTCTACAAGGTAGAGGAACGCTTGCGGCAGGTCAACATCGGTGGAACGGCGGTGGGACTCACTGGTAAACAGGGCCGTCAGTACCGGTTTGGCATCATTGAAAAGCTGCGGGAGCTGACGGGTATCGGCCTGGCAGCGGCGGAATATCCCATGGACGTGACCCAGAATCAGGACGTCTTTGTGGAGGTCTCCGGGCTGCTGAAGGCGCTGGCAGTCAACCTGATGAAGATTGCAGGAGACCTGCGGCTGATGAATATGGGCCCGGGCGGCGGACTTTCTGAGATCCGGCTTCGTCCGGTCCAGCAGGGAAGCACGGTGATGCCCGGTAAAGTTAACCCGGTGATTCCGGAAATGGTGATTCAGTGCGCAATCCGAGTGATCGCAAACGATACGGCTGTGACCCTGGCAGCAGGCCATGGGGAATTTGAACTGAATGCCTTTTTACCGCTGATTGCCGACGCCCTGCTGGAAAGCTTGCAGCTGCTCACCGGCGCTGTTCACACCTTCCGGGAAAAATGTATTCTCACATTGTCGGCAGATGCGGACAATTGCCGCAGGCATCTGGAAGAATCCTACGCCTTCGCGGCGGAATACCTACCGGTATTGGGGTATGACACGGTTGCTGCCGTTGTCCATGACCATGGACCCGAAGAGGCCCGGCGGTTGTTGGAAGCCATGGCAAAGGCCAAGGAAACCCAATGAAGGCTTGCCTTTCGTGATAAATAACAGGACAAAGGTCCATGCAATATTCTGTGTCTCCTCTATTTCAGATGAGAATACGGGAAAAGACATCCAGAATGGCAGCTGGTTTGCCGCTGGCTGTTTTCAAAAAATGGAAAACTCCACTCTAAACAGAGTGGAGTTTTTTCGTGGATCAAAAACTTTTTTCTGGCGCTGGCCACATCAGCCCGGCTCATGAGTCCGGTCTGGCCGAACACAGGCCTCGATCATGCTGGCGATCATTTCCACATCGTCCTTGCAATCCTGCCGCAGCCATTCCTTGATAATGGCGATAATGCCCTCTACATAGTAAGCCATATAATAGGGCCGGCGCTCTTCCGGAATCTGAAACCGCCCCAGAACAGGGCCCAGAATATACCGTTTCAGGTTGTCGTACCTGGCTTGAACCTGCATGCTGCTGGGATTTCGAAAAGCCGCCCGGTAAACCTTCTTGTTATCTCGGATAAATCGCAGGTAGAGCAGCAGGTACTCCCGGGTGATAAACACCAGATCTTCCAGTTCCATGGTGTGTTCTCCTCTCTGATTCTCGGATGGTTTCTCCGCAGCCGCTGATAGAATCATAAAGGATTTGACAGGAAAATGAAACCACAGCTTTTTGGCTTCGTGATGATTTCAGGAAAATTCTCGAAAAAAGTCCCGAACCTCATGGGGGGATGAGCGTGAAAAAAGCATCTTCCTTTGGCACTAACCCCTTCTAGCCTTTCAAAGCCAGCAGCTTCGATTCGTCCAGGATTGTCACCATACCCCGAGACAGTTTTACCACATTTTCTCTCTGAAAGTAACGAAGCATCCGGGTAATGACTTCCCGATGGGAGCCCAGATGATGGGCAATGGCTTCATGTGTGATCTTCAATTGATAAGTTCCCTCAATGGAAACTTCCTGCAATAAAAATTCGGCCACCCGTTTGTCCAAACTCTTCCACATAACCTGTTCCATCAGCCACATAACCTCTGAAAACCGGCTTGCCATCAATTCGTTTGTGTAATTGGCTATCAGGGCGGAATCCCTCATGAGGCTTTGATAGACTTCCGTGGGGATAACCCAAAAATTGGTTTCCTTTTCCGCTTGGACTGTAACTTCAAACTGTAGCGAGCGCATCATGCAGGAGGCCGAGAGCAGACAGATATCCCTTTCAAAAAGGCGGTAAAGAGTGATCTCTCGCCCTTCTTCCGAGAGCACATAGACACGAAGCTGGCCAGACCGGATCAAAAAGAGCCCCACACATTCCCTGTCCCCGTTGTGGAGAATAGTCCCCTTTTTTACAGTTTGCTCCCTTAACCCCTGAAGAAGCCGGTTTTGGTGCGGGGAGGGAAGCTCCTGCCAGATGGGAAAATACTCTTGAAAAGTCATCTTACATCTCTCCTCCTGGATTTTTCTCCGTTGAAAAATTTAGGGGCGATGGTGATTACATCACGGAAACATGCCTTCCTTTCGAGTATACTGAAGTCAAGCAGCAGGATGAAAGCCACGGACAGAACTACAAAGACCTGTCGGGTTTGCAGAGATTCCATCGCTGTGCCCGCTGCCGCAAAGCGGTCTGGGGCCATCCACAGAAATCCATCTGTTGAATGAAAAATTAGACTACAAGGAGGTTTTATCATGAGAAGTATCACCACACTGGACCTTCAGTACGCACACCGGTTTTATGGCTTTAAAGGAGAAGCCCAATACCTTCACGGTCACACCGGTGTTTTGACAATTGAAGTGGAAGACACCGTGAATCCCGGGGTCAACATGGTGTTTCCCTGTAATGAGATTCAGAAAACCGCCTGGTCTGTCCTGAAAAACTTCGATCACGCCCTTATCCTGCGAGAAGATGACCCTCTTTTGCCTGCCATCCTAAAGGTCTATGAGGAACAGGGAATTCGCAACGGCGCCCCTCAAAATCAAATGAAAGGTCCTGCTTTCCAAACCGAACTGGCCACCGCCTACCCGGAATGCCGTCTCGTAGTGACCAAGGAAACCATGACGGTGGAAGGTATGATCAAGATCGTCTACGATCTGCTGAAGGACAAACTAAACATCGCAAAGCTTACCTTCACCAGCGGTGTCAATGCGGCCTCCGCGGAATTTACCACCCAAAATCAGATCGACCGTTGCCCGTGGTGCGGCATTGCCTTAAACGAAAATGGCGTTTGCCCCAAGTGCGGTTACAAAAAGAGCTAACCTTTCCGAATGGTTGTTTCCGCAACAAAACTGCCCCGATTCCTTACATGCCAGGTCTTGGTTCATCCAGGGCCTGGCATATTTTTGTCAAACTCCATAGATCCTTGGGGAAATTTTACGGCAATGACCGTTCCGTCCTTGGCACTTTCTTGGACCCATATAGAGCCTCCATGAAGTGTCACAATTTCCCACGCCAGCGACAGACCCAGACCAACGCCTCCGTATTCCCTGCTGCGAGACTTGTCCACACGGAAAAAAGGGTGAAAAATGCTTTTCTGGTACTCCTTCGGAATACCACACCCCTCATCTGCAATCTGTATGAAAAGGCTTTCCTCTTGACGGGAAACCGTCACCAGCACTTTCCCACCTGGACGGTTGTACTTGATCCCATTTTCTGTCAGGTTGTACAGCAACCGGTACACCAAAGTATCGCTGCCAACCATGGAAGCGTCTCCCTCCCTCTCCAGCAAAACTCCCTGCTGTTCTGCCAAAGGTGCAAGATCCGTAAAAATTTCCTCAATCATGGGAGCAAGCTGGATCTGGTCGGTTCGTGATGCCCCTTGTAAGCTGCTCATTTCCAGCAACGTTTTAGTCATCTGGGCCAAACGCTCCGTCTGTTCCCGCAGCAGCTGCAAAAATTCCGCCGTTTCTGGCAGCACATTGGGATGCTCGGCGGAGAACAATTCCAACTGAGCCTGCATCAGCGCCAGTGGGGTGCGCAGCTCATGAGCCGCATTTCCGGTAAACTGCCGCTGGGCATCAAAGGCATGGTTTAAACGCTCCAGCATTTGGTTCAACGAACCGCTCAGCTGCTGGAATTCCGGCAGCAGTTCCCCATCAATCTTCATTTCCGCCAGATTATTCAGCTGAACCCGCTCCACCTGACATGCGAAACTGCGCAAAGGTTTCAACGCCTTCCCGCTGACGAAATACGCCATCACACCGCTTAGGAAGGTCACCCCTGCTGTAATAAACCAATTGGTCCTGCAAAAGTCTTCCTGAGCCTGGCGGACAACAGCAGCAACAGCTGGTTCCGGGACATCCTCCCCTTTTTCTGCCACCGCGCTGCCGGATTCCTCCACAGAATTGGCAATGGAATCCATATAGTGCATACCCGAGGAGCAGAGCAGCAATTTCATGGAGACGCAGGTGACGCCGATGAGCAGAACTGTCATCAACGTAATTCTCCATTGCAGGGAAAGTCGTTTCATGATTCCGGTCCTCCCATCAGATATCCCTCACCAATACGATTGCGGATGGGATCGTAGCCCAGTGCCGCCCGCAGCTTCTTGCGAAGGGAGGAAATATGCACACGGATGGAATTGCTAAAGTTGTCCACGCTGTGGTCCCACACATGTTCCATCAGCTCTTCCTGACTGACAGGACGCCCCTGATGAAGCATCAAATACTCCAGAATACCGGTTTCTTTTCGGGTAAGTGTCAGCGTCTGCCCGTGGGCAAGTGCTACCCGGCCCTTCGTATCAAAGGTCAAGGGTCCACAGGTTAAAAGCACATCCCGCTGGGTAAACTGCCTGAGAGTCAGGCTCCGAATGCGGGCTTCCAGTTCCGCCAAATGAAAAGGCTTTGAGAGAAAGTCATTGGCTCCGGCATCCAGCCCCGCCACTTTGTCTGCTACCTCGTTTCTCGCCGAGAGAATCAACACCCGGGTTTCCCTATCGGTCTTCCGCAGCGTCCGCAAAACGGTCATGCCATCCTGCCCGGGCAGATTCAGGTCTAATAGCACCAGATCATACCGCTCTGTACTCAACAGTTCCAGCGCCTTTTCGCCATCATAACAGTCATCTACACTGTACGCCAGTCGCCTGAGGCTCCTTGAAATGGTCTCACACAGGGCGCGTTCATCTTCTACCACCAAAAGACGCATCACAGATCCTCCTTTTTCCTACCAGCTCTTCCCACTTTTTCACCTTTATTATAGCAGAAAAGGATAAAGTTTTTGTTAAGTTTCTGTTCTTAACAAGGATCTTAACCTGCTTGGGATATGATAAGGGCACAGAAGGAATCGCCCCTTCCTCCTGGGGCTCTGTGGAACAAAGCCGTCACAATGAAGGACTGTAGGAACCGGTGAGATACCATGAAGCTGGGTGTTTGCACAACCAAACCCCTGTAAAGCTTCAGGGGAATCTCTCACGGCACACTGAAAGAAGCAGGAGGTGCACATCATGTTGAAAAAATCAATGGCCCTTTTGGTTGCTTTATCGCTGCTCCTGAGCGGCTGTACCGCTTCCAACCAGGCACCGCCCCAATCAGAGGCCGAGACACAGTCCCACCAAATCGCCGGATCGTCTTCCGGCTTGTCCGCAAAGGAGATGTATATGGATCCAACAGAAAATGTCATCTATCTGGCAGGAGGGTGCTTTTGGGGAATCGAGCATCTGATGCAATCTATCCCCGGCGTTATCGACGCGCAAAACGGGTACGCTAATGGAACATGCGAAGCCGACGCCAACTATAAAGCGGTGTGCGGCGGAGATACGGGATTTCGGGAAACGGTCCGGGTGGAATACGATCCCCAACAGGTCAGTCTGGACGCACTCCTGCTGGCGTATTTCTATGTGATCGATCCCACCGTAAAAAACCAACAGGGCAACGACCTGGGCACACAGTATCAAACAGGTATCTATTACACCAACGACCAAGCAAAAGAAACCGTGGAGCGTATCGCGGACATAGAACGAAGCCGCTCTAAAGAATTCTTCGTGGAGATTGGCCCGTTGATGAATTATTACCCCGCTGAAGAATACCATCAGGATTTTCTGGAAAAGACTCCTTCCGGTTATTGTCATATTCCCCGGGAAGAGATCGAGCTTTTTTCCAAGCTGCGAATTGCCCCAGGCGATTATCAAAAACCCGCCGCCGAAACGATTCGTGACCAACTGACAGATGAACAGTACCGTGTCACCCAGGAAAATGACACGGAAAGTCCCTTTGTGAATGAATTCTGGAATCAGTTTGAAAAAGGCATCTATGTGGATGTGGTTACCGGGGAACCCCTGTTTTCTTCTACCGACAAATTTGAAAGCAAATGTGGTTGGCCCGCTTTTTCGAAACCCATTGAAGCCCCTGCCGTTGTGGAACTTCCCGATGACAGCCACGGGATGCACCGGACGGAAGTCCGCAGCCGAGCGGGAAATTCCCACTTGGGACATGTATTTACGGAAGATCGGAAATCCCCCAACGGGGTGCGGTACTGCATCAACAGTGCCTCCCTCCGATTTGTCCCCTACGAGAAAATGGAAGCGGAAGGCTATGGATACCTTCTGTACCTGTTTGAGGAATAAAGTTTGCGTTCAAATTCCACCCCTCTGATGCTTGGCCCGCTGGGAAGAAATGTGCCTCCCCCAGCGGGCCATTGGATTGTGAAGGGAAAAAACAGGATTTTTAAGGCAAAAGAAAACTTATTTCGCAAATAGGATCCCACCTCTAGTCAAAGAAACAGTCGATATGGTATACTGAGAGACAAATGAACCAGGAAAATTATCTCTGGCAGCGCTAAAGTTTCAACCCCTTTGAGAGATGGGAGTGGGTCAAATGTATCAGAAGTACAGCATCGGGAAAATGGCGTCTTTGTTGGGAATCTCCTCCGAGGCAATCCGCTATTACGAAAGCAAGGATATCATCCGCCCCATCCGCGATCCGGAAACTGGATACCGCTATTACAGCACCTGGGATTTTCACATGCTGCTGCGGGCTCGCCATTACCAGAGGTACGGCTTTTCCCTGGAGGAGGTCAGCGAACTTTTCCGCAGCCGTGAGCTGTCTTTCATTCAGGACAGGCTCCAGGATCAGGAGGCCGCCATTGAACATGAGATCATTTTCCACATGAACATGCTCAAACGCATCCGCCAAAGCCAGCAGATGATTCAGGACGCCCGGGAAAACAAGGGAAAGTACAAATTGGCCCAGCGTCCCGGTATTTTCCGCATCAACACCCAGAAAAACTACACCCTTTTCAAGGACAAAGCCCATCTGAGCCTGGTTTCGGAATGGGTAAAAAAAGAGCCCTTTGTCTACTCCTGCGCCGTCTTTTATGAGGAGAATATCCGGGCAGGGGATTCCCATTTTGATTTTGGCATGGGGCTCAACGAAGAATATGCCGAGTTTTTACAGGTCAAGGAAGGTCCCGGTGTCCAGTATTATCCCCCATGCCCCTGTGTCCACACCTGTATTCCCTCCCGGTCTGGCCAGTACCTGACTCTGGACAATCTCCGGGATGGGTTCCGCTATCTCAAGCGCAACGGTCTGACCCTTGCCGGGGATGTTGTCACCCAGGTGGTCTGCATGACCAAGCCGGAAGACGAGTACTTTAACTGGCATATTGTGTGGTTTCCTGTGGCCTCCACTTGAGCATTTTGCCCTATCCCCGCCCCGTATGTTGTCATTTTCGACAAGATACGGGGCTTTTTTTCTCACAAAGCGACCTCTTGACCTTCAAAGGGCTTGAACTCCTATAATAGCGCGTGGAAACAGACCGATCCTCCCGCCGGAAGGGCCCCCGGCATGAGGATCTTTCTATTGCCTCAGATTGTTAAAAAACAGACAAACATGAACATTGTGGGAAAAACAATGAAGCTTGAAGGAGCGAGGAACAATGAGTCAGGAAAAGAAGGTTGTGCTGATTACCGGCGCTGCCATGGGACAGGGTCGTGCACATGCGGTCAAGTACGCACAGAACGGATTTGACGTGGTTTTGGCAGATATGCTGGACGTGGAGGATCCCCGGTTCCAGGAAACCATCTCCGAACTGAAGGGGCTGGGCGCCGAAGTGCTGGCAGTGAAAGCCAACATCTGCAGCACCCCCGATATGGAAAAGCTGTTTGCGGACGCTTGGGATAAGTTTGGCCGTCTGGACGTGGTCATCGCCAATGCTGGCGTGATCAACTTCGGCAATACCTGGGAGCTTACCGATGCCCAGGTGGAAAAGGTCATCAACATCGACCTGATCGGTACCTGGCGTACCGACAAATACGCTACACAGTACATGCTCAAGCAGGGTTTTGGGCGGATCATCAATATCTCCTCTACCAGTGGCCTGTACGGCACTCCCAAGCTGGCCACTTATTGCATGGCCAAGTGGGGCGTTCTGGGACTGACCAAGACCCTGGCCAAAGAAGTGGGCAGCAAGGGCATTATCGTCAACGCCCTGTGCCCCACTAAGGTGAAGACCCCCATGTGCGAAACTCAGGAGTATGTGGAGTTCATCAACGAGCTCACCGGGAAGCATTTTGCCGACTACAAAGAGATGTATGCCGGCGTTCCCTTCCTGGACGTGGAAGATATCTCCGACATGGTTTACTGGCTGGGTACCAGCCGCGCTGCCGGCAAATTCAACGGCCGTGACGTGGCTCTGGACCTGGGCACGCTCCAGTGCTAAACCAATCATCCAGTCATTGAGAGGAGATACATTGTCATGAAAGTTACCAAAGCAACCCGTTGGCGTGTTTTCGCAGGTGTCTGGCTGCAAAGCTTGTTCACCTCCGCCACCGCCTTTTTCAGCCTGTTCTGCATTCCGCTGACCACCCAGTTCGGCTGGAGTGATTCCGATTTTGCCCTGGCTTACACCATTTATATGTTCGTCTACTGTGCCGTGGGCTTCATCGGCGGCTCCCTGGCAGAAAAGCTGAGCCCCCGTATCACCATCTACATCGGCTTGTGCCTGTTTGCCGGCGGCTGGATTCTCACGGGCTTTGCCACCACCATTCCCCAGCTGTACCTGTTCTACGGCTTGCTGGCCGGTGCCGGCGGCGGTATGATCTATCCCGCCTGCCTGCCCACCGCTTTGAAGTGGTTCCCCGACCGTTCCGGTTCCATCTCCGGTCTGGTGCAGGCTGGCGCTTCCTGCGGTCCCTTCATCATGAGTCCCATTGCTCAGGCCATGATCAATACCCTGGGCGCGCAAATGACCTGCCGTGTGCTTGGCGTCGTGTTCCTGATCGGCGTGGGCCTGGTAGCCTGGATGATCGTTCCCTGCCCCGAAGGCTGGGTACCGGAAGGTTGGAAGCCTTCTGAAAGCCAGGCCAAGGTTCTCAAAACCCGGGACTACAATCTGGGCCAAATGGTTAAAACACCCGTATTCTGGGTGCTGCTGGTGATGTTCATCTTTGCCAATGCTGCCGGCACCATGATGGTGTCCTTCACCAGCCCCATCGCCCAGCGTCAGGTGGGCCAGGACGCCATGACTGCTGCCCTGTGCGTCTCTATTATGACCCTGTCCAACATGTGCGGCCGGATTGGGTTCGGTTTCATCTACGATATCCTCAAAGGCTGGAAGAGCTTGATCCTGCTGATGGTCATCAACGGCGCCTCCATGCTGCTGCTGACCCAGGCCACCTCTCTGCCCTTCTTCATCCTGTGTGTGGTGCTGGTGGGCTTCTCCTTTGGCGGCTTGTTGGTGGTCTTCGCCCCCATGGTCCGTTTGATCTTCGGTTCCAAGTACTACAACAGCAACTACGGCTTGAT